>CAZPUY010000038.1:0-4685 GCA_964589905.1 Candidatus Woesearchaeota archaeon | reverse complement strand
AAGACATAATTGTAAATTCTTGATGCTTCATCCCTTACAACATTTGGTAAATTAAGATAAGATGCTATAACCCTCAGTTCTGCCATGGCCAATCTTAAATTTCTTTCAATAGAGGTTGAAACTCTTTCCTGCCATTTTTTTAATCTTAAAAATTTTCTTGTTTGTCCCGGTTCAAGTTTGTATATGTCTGAGATTTCTCCAACGTTTGTTGTAAGTCCTTTATCGAATTTTTGCATACTTATTGGAGCCCCTCCTCTTCCTTTTTTTACATCTTTATCAAACTTGCCTTGGAGGTCCATTCCATTGTCAGTCATTTTTTCTTCAACAACAAGCCCGCAATCATTGCAGATTATCTCTCCAAGATGAGAATCATAGGTAAGATTTATACTCCCGCATTCCGGACATTTTTTTACAAAACTCATTTTAAAAATATTTTTGCGTAAGATTTATAAAGGTTTTGCTTATATAAACCTTTTCTTTTTTATACCTATGTAAAAATAGTAAAAATAAAGAAAAATTTTAATCACTTTTTAGAATTTGATAAATTATTTTTCTATTAAAATTCCGTTAGTTACTCCCTCTTGTGCAGGCCTGTTTGTTATTTTAACTTTTCCGAGTTCAGTTTCCACAATGGTTCCTTTAGTAAGAATATTTTGTCTTGCAAGGAATCTGTTTGACGGAGTTTCAATAACTTTTTTTATTTCTATTTTTCTGGTTTTTCCTTTATCCTGAATATTTACAAAATTTGTTCTAAGCAAGAATGTTTTTTTATTTCCCCCTTTTGTCCTTTTTGTTTTTCTTTTTTCTTCTCCGAGTTTTATTATCTTTTTTTGTCCAGCATTTTCATATAGTTTCTTTTTTCTGTGGCGAATATATCTTCCCCCGGATATTTTTTTCCCTGTTCTCATAATACAATTTTCAGTTTTTTCTTTAAATACCTTTCTGTTATTTGGTTACTTGTCCCAAAATTCAATCTTACGAAACTTTTATAAACAAAACATAACGAATTAAATTATGGTTAATGGTATTGAACGACCTTTAGACTTATTAAATAATTCAAAAGGAAAAGAAGTTTTAGTTTATCTAAAAGGAGACAAACAATTTGTTGGAACATTGTTAGCTTTTGATATTCACCCAAACTTGGTTTTGGATAATACAAAAGAAATGGAAAAAGGTGAGATTAAAAGAAATATTGGATTGACTTTTCTACGAGGAGATGTTATCATCTTTATCTCTCCTGCATCAACTACCTTGAAGAAATAAATAAAACCCTTTTTTCTTTATCAATTTTCTAAGGATTAATAACTTATATAAATTGGATTTCATTCTTTTTTTTATGATTAAAATAATCTTTTTAGGAACTTCAGGTGCTATTCCAAGCGCAGAAAGGAACTGCAATTCTGTTCTTTTAAATTATAGAGATGAAAATATTTTGGTTGATTGCGGAGAAGGAACTCAGAGGCAATTCAGAAAAGCAAAATTAAATCCGTGTAAAGTAACAAGGATTCTTATTACTCATTGGCATGGAGATCATGTTTTAGGAATTCCCGGGCTTTTACAAACTTTGAGTTTTAGTGGATACAATAAAACTCTTTTTATTTACGGACCGAGAGGAACAAAAGATTTTGTAAATCAAATGTTAAAGACATTTGTATTTCAGAAAAATTTTGAACTTAAAGTTGAAGAAGTAAACGGGAAATTTATTGACACCAAAGATTTTTATATTGAAGCAGAAAAAATGAAACATGGTGTTTCCTGCAATGCTTACACTTTTATTAAAAAAGCAACTTTGAGAATAAACAAAGATAAACTCATGAAAACAAAGATTCAGGGACCTGTTCTTAAAAAATTAAAAGAAGGAAAAGATATAATTTATGAAGGGAAAAAATATCTTGCAAAAAACATGACTTATGGCGAGGCAGAAAAAAAAATTTCATTTGTTTTTGATACTTCTTTTAATGATAAGATTATTCCATTTGTCAAAAATTCTGATTTATTAATCTGTGAATCAACTTTTGGTGAGGAACTTGAAGATAAAGCAGGAAAATATAAACATCTCACAGCAAAACAAACTGCAGAAATTGCAAAAAAATCAAAATCCAAAAAACTTGTGCTTACGCATATAAGCCAAAGATATAGTAAAAATCCAAAAAAAATTCTGAATGCAGCCAAAAAGATTTTCAAAAATTCTGTTTTGGTTAATGATTTTGATAAAATTGAGATATAACAAAATCTTTTAAATAGTTTATTTTATTAATAGGTATATGCCCCTGTAGCTCAGTCTGGATAGAGCATTAGCCTTCTAAGTGAGATGGGGAATCTCCCATTCTTCCTTTTAAGGAAGAGAAGAAAGCTAAGGGTCGCAGGTTCAAATCCTGTCGGGGGCATTTATTTTATAAATACAAAAAACTTCAAATAAAAAGAGATGATAATCACAAAATCAGTTCCGTATTCTGAAATCAAGAAGCAACTTTCTAAAAAAGATAAAATTGGAATTGTCGCATGCAATGCCTGTGCTAAGATGTGCAAAACAGGAGGAGATTTTGGAATGCAGAAGTTGGTTTCTCAATTAAAAAAAGATGGGTTTAATGTTGTCGACCAGGATATTATTGGTGTTGCTTGTGATTTTGACCAATTGAAAAAAGATGAATTGCAAGGGGATGTTACAATTGTTCTTGCATGTGATTCCGGAATGTATAATCTGGAAAAACTTTTTCCAAAGAGGAGAATTATTACAGGAACTAAGACAATCGGGATTGGAGCATATGACCATAAAGGGAATATAACTCTTGTGAAGAAAGTCTGCAACTAAAAAACTTTAAATAACAAATTCTTATGAAATTATATGCGGACTCAGAAAATCTCTATGAGATTCTGGTCAGCAACATTTCAAATGAAATATTGCGGAGGTGGCACAGCGGCTACTGCATTCGCCTGCAGATGAATTAATGCAGGAAGCGAATATTCGCGGGTTCGAGTCCCGCCCTCCGCTTTTTGAATTTTCGCTAGATAAAAATATTTAAAAATTGTAGTGCCTAATACTATTGATGGCTTTTATTGTCAAGAAAACAATAAACGGAAAAGATTATTATTATCTTAATGAAAATAAAAGGATTGACGGAAAAGTAAAAACAAAGACTCTTGCTTATCTCGGAAAGACAAAGAAAGAAGCAGGGAAAAAATCTAAAGATATTATACGTAAAATGTTAGAAAATAAAAAACCTGAAAATAAGACTGATAAAATAAAATCAGAAAAACATTCTGAAATTACAGAAAAGAATCCTCAGACAAAAATTTCAATTGATGAACTGGCAAACTTTTGCAAAAGGAAGGGATTTATTTTTAGAAGTTCGGACATCTATGGTGGTTTTGCAGGCTTCTGGGACTTTGGGCCTCTTGGAGTTGAATTATTTAATAATATAAAAAAAGAATGGTGGAATTTTTTTGTTTATGAAAAAGAAAATGTTGTGGGAATGGAAGCCAGCATAATTTCTCATCCTAAAACATGGAAGGCTTCAGGGCACATTGGTGGTTTTAAGGATATTGCAGTTGTTTGTAAAAAATGCAAGAAGGCAACCAAGATAGATATTTCTGAAAGAGGAAAAGTTAAATGTGATTGCGGAGGAGAATATGAAGAACAGGGAGAATTTAATTTATTATTTAAAACAAAAGTTGGAGCCCTGAATGCGGAAGATGCTTATTTGAGGGGAGAAACTGCGCAGGGAATGTTTATGGACTTCAAACTTATCCAGCAAACTTCCAGAATGAAACTTCCTTTTGGAATTGCACAGATAGGAAGATGTTTCAGAAATGAAATTGCGCCGAGGGATTTTTTATTCAGAAGCAGAGAATTTAACATAGGGGAGTTGGAATTTTTCATAAACCCTGAAGAAAAAAAATGTAACCTGCTTGACGATAAACATTTGGGCACAGAGTTTCAGTTTCTTGACGCAGAAACTCAAAAATCAGGAAAAGAGATTCTTAAAAAAGTAAAGATAAAAGATTTGCTTGAAAAGAAAAAACTTGATGAATGGCATGCTTATTGGCTTGCTGAACAGATTATCTGGATGAAAAAACTGGGGTTAGAAGAAATTAAAATCAGGGAGCATACTAAGGATGAATTATCACATTATTCTTCTGCGACTTTTGATATTGATTATGAATATCCTTTTGGTTCAAAGGAAGTTGCTGGGAATGCAAATAGGGGGCAATTTGATTTGACAAATCATCAGAGAGAAAGCAAAGAGAGCATGGAAATTTATGACGAGAAATATGAAAATAAAATTCTTCCGAGGGTGATTGAACCTACATTTGGAATCGAGAGAATTCTTTTGGCTGTTCTTACTAAATCATATTATTATGATGCTGAAAGAAAAAATATTGTTTTATGCCTTCATCCAAGATTAGCGCCGGTAAAGGCAGCAATTTTTCCAATCATAAAAAAAGATAATTTTGAAAAAATGGCGCGAAATATTTTTGATGATTTGAAAAAAGAATGGAATGTGTTTTATGATGAATCCGGAAGTATTGGAAGAAGGTATGCAAGAAATGATGAAATAGGGACACCTTTTTGCATAACTATCGACGAGGAATCTGAAAAAAAGAATGATGTCACAATCAGAGACAGGGATACAAAAAAACAGATAAGAGTAAAAATTTCTGAACTAAAAAATATTATAAAAAAA
>CAZPUY010000037.1:2027-4693 GCA_964589905.1 Candidatus Woesearchaeota archaeon | reverse complement strand
TTCTTATGATTATTGTTTTTGCTGTTCTTGTCTCTCTTATTTATGTCATTGGTTTGGTATGGGGCGGAGCAGATATTTTTGTGATTTTAATAATTGCGATTATTATCTCAATTTCTTATTTAATGATTAGTTATTATAACTCTGATAAAATTGCACTGATGAGTGTCGGTGCTAAAAAAATTAAAAGAGAAGGGGAATACAAGCAATATCATGATTTAGTTGAAGGACTTAGTCTCGCAAGTGGTTTGCCGATGCCCAAACTTTATGTTATGAAATCCGAGCAGATAAATGCATTTGCATCAGGAAGAAACCCGGAACATGCTGTCATTTGTGTCACAGAAGGAGCTTTGAAAAAATTAGACAAAAAAGAACTGGAAGGAGTCCTCGCGCATGAACTCGGACACGTCGGAAATTATGACATCAGATATATGACTTTAGTTGCAGTAATGGTTGGAATGATTTCAATAATCTCTCAGATTTTTTTGAGAAGCCTTTGGTTCAAAAGCGGAGGCAATGACAGAGATAAAGGAAATGCAATTTTTATGTTAATCGGAATAATTCTCGCAATTCTTGCTCCAATTGTTGTTTACTTTGTTCAATTGTCAATTTCAAGAAAAAGAGAATTTTCTGCTGATGCAACTGCGGTAAAATTTACAAGATATCCTCCAGGATTAATCGGTGCATTAAAAAAAATAAAAGAAGAAAATCAACCAGAGAAAAAAATCAACAAGGCAGTTGCTCCGTTATTTTTTGCAAATCCTTTCAAAGAAATTGGAAGCACACATCCTGATATAAACAAAAGAATTGAAGTTCTGGAAAAAATGTGATTAGTTTTTTAAACTACATTTTCTTAAATAAATTATGGGGTTGATAAGAGGTTTTTTACTCGTCATTGTTGCTGTTCTTTTATTTGTGTCTTTCTTATCTGTAAGTCTCTTTTGGAGTTTAAGTTCATCATTAACTTATGATAATGTCCAGAATGAGCTGACTATAACTAGTGGAGAAATTTTAGAAGATAATCTAAATATAGAAAATCATCTGCAAATCATTTCTCCGGCAATTCAGTTGTATTGCCAGAATAATTCTGATTATGTGTTTAGCCATGGAGGATATATTATTAGTGTGCCCTGCCAAATTGCCTTGCAAGGCGAAGATGCAATTATTGAAGAAAGCACAAGAGACATAATTTACGGAATTTATTATTCAGATTATGACTGCGATTTTATTGATTGTTTCAATAAGATGGATTTTAAAATGAATGGAACAAATTCTCTATTTTTAATTTCAGAAAAAGCTCATGATTACTGGACTGATAAATTATACATGTTTCTCGCAATCTCGCTTATTTTATCAGTTTTATTATTTTTCCTTGTTGAAAAAAAGACAAATATGCCGATACTTGCAGGAAGCCTTTTGATTGCCTCTTCCTTGCCGTTTATTAAATTCGATTCTTTCCTGAATCTATTCTCTGACAAAATGTTTGTTAAACTACTGAACATCTTTTTCTCTCAGACATATTGTGTTTCAATTAAGATTTTGATTATTGGAATTATTCTACTCTCAATAGGAATACTCCTGAAATTTTTCAAAATAGGATTTTTTATATCAAACCTAATTTCAAAATGCAAAGGTAAGGATAATATAAAAAAACAGGATTTATTTGTAAAAAAGGAAAAAACTCAAAAGATACAAATGCCTGAAAAAAATGTTAAAAAAGGGAAAAAGAAATAATTTTGGATTTATATATAAAAACACCGATATCTTTAAAAATAATTTGTTAATCTAAAGATTATGAGTGAGATGTATATTAACAATATAGAAGCTGAACAGAAACCATTTATCGGGGAAATAATTACCCTTGGGAGTTCTGTTACCCCTATTTGTGGTGGAAGTTGTGATTATCCATTAAGATTTGACAGTAAAAGGGGAGCAGTTTATGTTCCTGACAATTCTATTTTAATGCGTTTAGGAAAATTTTACCAAGTTAAAGTTGAACATGATAAAGATATAGAAAATGCTTCAGAATTTGGCTGCCATAAAAATGGAATTTCTATATTTAAATTAAAAGAAGGGAAATTAGAAAAAGAAATTTATAGCACAATTATTGAGGGAAAACAATTCAAATTTGTAGGTTTAGATAATTCACAATAAATTTATAATCTTTTTTCTATAATTCTAAATATGTGCCATTTATGTCAGACAAATCCTGTCTATGAATTTACCAATAAGCGAAAGTTATGCAAAAGATGTTTTATCCATTATTTTGAAAAAAAAGTTTTATACACTATAAGAAAATTCAGTATGATTAAACATAAAGATATTATAGGATACAAAAAAGCAAATGATTTCAAAAGTGTTGTCTTGGAAAATGTATTAAAATTCATCTCAGAAAAATCAGATATAAAAATAGTAAAATTGCCTGATAAAGAATCAAACAAAATTGCTGTTAATTCATCAATTGATTCTGAAGCAGAAGAAATCGTTAAAGAATTAATAAAAGGCAGAACTATTAATCTTAAAAAAAGTCTTCCTGTCAAAGGAAAAATAATAAAACCGATGTATCTTTTTCTTGACGAAGAAATTTTGCTTTATGCAAAATTAAAAAAATTAAAATTCTTAAAAAAGAAAATTAAGAAAAATAAAATCTCAGAATTTATTGATGAAAC
>CAZPUY010000037.1:0-1927 GCA_964589905.1 Candidatus Woesearchaeota archaeon | reverse complement strand
TCTTCATTTTCTCTTTTTATGCTCTTTATAATAAATACAGGAGTTCCGTCTCTGATTTCTTTTTCTGTTTTAACATTAACTCTTAACATATCATTGATTTTATCACTTAGCAAGATTTCTCCTTTTGAAAGAGATGATATCTTTTTTGAATTTGTAATCAATGAACCCATGCTCATAAATTTGAATATATTTCCTTCCTGTTTGCCGACGATTGTCCCGTAATTTAATGAAATGCCAAAATCAATTTTCTGCCTGAACATACGATTATGTTCTGTTAACACAGACTGAATTTTTTCAGCAACATCCAATGCAGTTTTTTCATTCTTGAAGGTTCTTGTTCTCGACGGAGCAAAGATAAAGAAAAGATAATCCTGATTCTCATAAGTTACTGCTTTGTTTTCTTCTGCTATCTCTGTCATTTTTTGTATTGTGTCAGGAACGCTTCCTTTCCCGTGTTTTGTTTCATTAAGATTTTTTATCTTTGCGCAAACAACACTCGCATCCTGCTTATCACCTTTTATCGATAAAGAAAGTTCTGCTTTATTTCCAGTATCCATTACCATTTTAGAATTTTCTCCCACCGCCATTTTCTTAAATTTTTCTTTTTTCTCCCTGTGAATAATTCTGGCAAAAAATGGCTTTTGATATATTTTTTTAAAAAAGAAAAATGCAATAAATCCTAAAACAAAAATAAGAAAAATCCAGAAAGCGCCCCAGAAAGATATTGTCGATGCTTCTCTAACATCTATGCTTTTTCCTGTAAGGCTCATCATTTCATTTATTTCATCTCCGCCATTGCTTGTGATTTTTACATCATATTCACCGTCAGGAGCAGTTATAACATATTTCCTGCTTTCCCCAACATCAAGCATTACATCTATATTCAGGGGAGTATTCCCGACTTTAATCAATAATGTTTTACTATAAGGTATATTTCCTGTGTTTGTTATTAATACGGTTTTGTTCATTATCTCAACATTTATCGCTTCTTTTCTTTCAATTACAATATTATCTTCTGCAGTTAATTTATTTGAAACCGCAAAAATTTTCCATTCTGCAGGTGCTTCATTGGACTTAATAAAATATTCAAAAAACTGGTCAGTATTAACTTCCTTTTGTTCAAGAATCCTGTCAGCAGAATTTTTTACTGTTAAAAACACTGTTGAATTTATCTGTCCCCCTGTTTGGTCATGCAGGATTGCCTTAACCTTTAAAGAAGTTCCTGGTAGAATTGTTTGATTCTCAAAAATTAATTCAAGATTAGTTGGAACTTGTCTTACAATAATAGCATATTCTATACTGCCGCTATTCAAAACCAGCCCATCACTATCAAGTTCATAAGCTCTAAGTTTAATTGAATAATCTCCTGCCTCTAAATCCTTTGGCAAAGAAATATTGATGTTAAAATTTCCATTAGTTATTGTCTCTGTCTGTGTTATATTTTGATTTATATCATCAGTCAATAAAGATGTTTCCACAAATCCTTCTGCATTTTCTCCTGTCTCTTTTGTCACCTTTCCGGACAATGCCACATTCTCTCCAGGATTAAACTCATTTTTTTCCAAATTTCCATCCACATTCAATAAATCTGAAATCTTGAACTCATTGCTCAATGCATAATCTGTCCCAAGTATTGCCTTTATTTTACAGAAACCTTTAGCATTACCGATTATATTTTTTATTAAAACAAGAGAAGGTTCCAGACTTTTTTCTTCGCCGGATAATAACTTCACCCCATTTTTATAAAAATTTAAAGAAGTGCTGCCACAAATTAAATCCATATTAAAAGTTCCTTCAATATTCTGGAAAGCCTTTATTTTTACAGGAACAAAAATATTATCTCCAAGATTGTTAATATCCTTTATTGACTGTGTGAAAATTATCTCTGCAGAAATAAACGAACTCACTAAAACAATTAAAATTAAAA
>CAZPUY010000036.1:1368-4805 GCA_964589905.1 Candidatus Woesearchaeota archaeon | reverse complement strand
TTTACATAATGGATAAATGGCAGATTCTTCTTTGTTTCTTGGCACCATCCAAGATTAATTAAGTTAACAATACAGCATCACCAAAATATTTAAATAGTATATATTTTTAGTGTATACCAGGTGTGTACACAACCACCTCTTTCAACCCCAGCCGCGTCTTATGATGCGGCTCATATTCAAAATGACAGACATATTTGACAACACAATCTTATGCAGAAAGTGCAATACTAAAATGCAAAAAGCGCAATTAGTCAAAAATAATTTTTTATTTAGAGTAATGGTTTGTCCAAAATGCAATGAAAGGATAATTCATCCGCTTGACAAGGAAGAATATAATAAATTTGTAAATTTAAAAAATAAGGAGTTCCATGTCAAGATGAGATTAGTCGGAAATAGTTATGCTGTTTCAATTCCAAAGGAAATTGTTTCATTTATGAGAGAACAGGAAAAAATGATGGATGATATGGTTAGATTATGCTTTGAGGATATTGGAAGATTGAGTTTAAATTTTAAGAATGAAGATAAATTAAAGAAAAAAATTGAAGAATAATGGCAAAAAAACAAATTCAGTTAAAAGTTGTTGAAGCGATGCAGGATGATGCATACAAAGGAATTACAAGAATTGATTCTGAAATAATGAGAGAACTGGAAATAAAAAAAGGAGATGTTATTACAATCAAAGGAAACAGGGAAACTGTTGCAATAGTAGATAGGGCTTATCCTGCAGATGTTGGAGAGAGAATAATCAGGATAGACGGAATTATGAGAAAAAATGCCAGGACAGGAATAGGTGATGTTGTTACAATAAGCAAGGCTGATATCAAGGAAGCAAAAAAAGTTATCATTGCTCCTGCTCAAAAAGGGATAATGGTTCAGGCAGATTCAGATAATTTAAGGAGAGGACTTTTGGGAAGAGCAGTTCTGAAAGGAGACATAATCGTTTTGGGTGGAGTTCAGAGAAGAAGAGACTTAATGACAGAAGAATTTGGAGAGATGGATGATATATTCGGAAATTTGGGAGATATCCTCGGAGGAATGGGTTTTGGCGGATTAGGAGGAGGAATTACTCAGATTAAGTTTTTAGTTGTGAATACAAATCCGAACCAGCCGGTTTATATTTCTGAAAATACAGAAGTTACATTAAGTCCGAAAGCAGTTGAGTTAACAGACGAAAAAATTCCGGAAATTACTTATGAAGATATTGGCGGATTAGGCGATGAAATTAAAAAAATTCGTGAATTAGTTGAGATTCCTCTGAAGCATCCAGAAATTTTTGAGAGACTTGGAGTTGAACCGCCGAAGGGGATTTTATTGCACGGGGTGCCTGGAACAGGAAAGACACTTTTGGCTAAGGCAGTTGCAACTGAATCTGATGCTAATTTTATTTTGCTTAACGGACCAGAGATTATGTCAAAATTTTACGGAGAGTCAGAAAAAAAGATAAGGGATATTTTTGAAGAAGCAGAGAAAACTGCTCCTGCGATTATTTTTATTGATGAGATTGACGCAATTGCTCCAAAAAGAGAAGATGTCCAGGGAGAAGTTGAGAGAAGAGTTGTTAGCCAGTTATTGACTATGATGGACGGTTTGAAGAGCAGAGGAAAAGTTATTGTTATAGGTGCTACAAACAGGCCTAATTCAATTGATTCTGCATTAAGAAGACCAGGAAGATTTGATAGAGAACTTGAAATATCTGTTCCAGGAAAAGAAGGCAGACTTTCGATTTTGAAAATTCATACCAGAGGAATGCCTTTGGATAAAAAAGTGAATCTTGATGAAATTTCTACAATAACTCATGGTTTTGTAGGAGCTGATTTGGAAGCATTATCAAAAGAAGCGGCTATTGGAGTTTTAAGAAAAATTCTTCCACAGATGAAACTTGATGGCGAGGAAAAAATTCCGCAGGAGATTCTTGAAAAATTAATTGTTCACCACGAAGATTTTACTGATGCTTTGAAAACTGTTCGTCCTAGTGCAATGAGAGAAGTTCTTGTTGAAACTCCTAATGTTGGATGGGATTCTATTGGTGGACTGGGAAGCATTAAACAGGAACTGCAAGAAGTTGTTGAATGGCCGATTAAACATTCTGAAAGTTTTAAAAGAATGGGAATAAGACCAAGCAGAGGCGTTTTGCTTTACGGACCGCCCGGAGTAGGTAAAACACTTTTGGCGAAAGCAGTTGCAAAGGAGTCAGAAGCTAATTTTATTCAGATAAAAGGACCTTCATTATTAAGTATGTGGGTTGGAAAATCCGAGGAAGGAGTAAGAAAAATTTTTGAGAAAGCAAGACAGGTTGCACCATGCATTATTTTCTTTGATGAGATTGATTCACTTGCAGGAAGGAGAGGAATTGAAACAGGAACCAAAGTTACTGAAAGAGTTTTGAATCAGTTGCTTGCAGAAATGGATGGGCTTGAAGATTTGAAAGAAGTTTTAGTTGTTGGTGCGACAAACAGACCTGACATGCTTGATACTGCATTATTGAGACCCGGAAGATTTGACAAGATTTTACTTGTAAATGTTCCTGAAGAAGAAGGGAGACTGCAAATTTTGAAAATTCATACAGGAAAAATGCCTCTTGCGAAAGATGTTAATCTGAAAGAAATTGCAAAAGAAACACTTGGTTATACAGGAGCAGATTTGGAATCTGTTGTAAGAGAAGCCGCGTATTTTGCTTTAAGAGAAGATATTAATTCAAAACAGGTAATGAAAAAACATTTTGCAGAAGCATTGAAAAAAGTCAAACCGAGCGTTAACAAATCGACAATTGACATATACAAAAGAATAGAAGAGACATATTTGAAATCAGCAAAGGCAGCATTGCCTGTGGATAATTCTTATTTGGGATAGTTGTAATTTTTTGTAATTAATTTTATAAGGGATTAACCATTTTTTGTAAATGGTGAATGAGATTATTCTGGTTACTGCTGCAATAATAGAACAAAACAGAAAATATCTAATCACACAAAGACCTGATGACGGAAGACCTAATTCAGGAGAATGGGAATTTCCAGGAGGTAGAGTAAAATATGGAGAACATCCTGAAAAATGTCTGGAAAGAGAAATAGAAGAAGAGTTGGGGATTATGGTTAAGACACAAGAACTTTTTGGACTTTCTTCTCAGGTGTATAATGATGGAAGGCATGTTGTTCTTCTAGGATTTTATTGCAAGCATATTTCAGGAGATATTCAGAATAAAGATATAATAAACTGGGCTTATGTTTTTCCAAAAAATATGAATAAATATAATATGTCTTTAACAGACTTATCTTTTGTTGAAAGACTCAAAAGATTATCGTAATTTTTATTACAATAATCCTTATAAATAATTTAATTGTTTTTAAGATTATGGTAAATAAGAAATATAATGTTTTAATGAATTCTATAACTCAGGTGAATAATCTTTTAGAAGGATACAAATTTAATCAAAGTCACGG
>CAZPUY010000036.1:0-1358 GCA_964589905.1 Candidatus Woesearchaeota archaeon | reverse complement strand
AGCACTATTTTAAAGAAGATGTAGATAATATAATAAATTTTCACGAAGAAATGCGTTTTTATATAAAGAATAAAAATAGATTTACTAAAAGCCAACAAAAAAATATTGAAACAAAAATAGCACAATTTGATATAAAATCCTATTTTCATATGCTTAATAAAGGAATAACAATTTATTCTTGGTATAAACCCTGCTTATGTTAATTTGATATTATGATTAGATTAATCATTCGCTCGTAACCAAAATTTCATCATCTATTAAAATTGTATTTTCTGCCTGACTAACTTTGCTGTTTGATGTTTCTACTAATTGTGGATATTGGTGCAGATTTCCGTTGTCCTCTAATTGTTTCAGTGAAAATAAAGATTTAACCCCAAATTTTTTTACAACCCACCTTGAGCAGAAAGGAAGTGTTTTGTATTCTTCAATTATGAAATTTAAAATCTTTCGCGCTTCAGGACTTCTTATATTTTTTTCATTAACTAAAATGTAAATTCCTGAAGGTTTTCCGTCGTGAACTTTTCCGGTTCCATTAGTTGCAAATGGTTCAATAGCATATAATCCTTTGTCTAATTTTTCTATCTTTGAATTTTTTATGTTAGAGATAACAGTGCCGGAATGAAGTTCATATTCATTCATTTCATGCCCTGTGAGGTTTATTACAGGAGAGAATCCATAAGATTCAATTGTTTCCTGAACTGTTTTCCCTATTTCATTTAATGTTCCTACCTGTTCCTCTCCCGGCTCCCCAGCCACCCGCCCTTTGCGGGAATTTTTAATTAATTTAACAGCATTTTCTAAAGCTTTTTTGCTGGCTTCAATTAATTTTTTATTTTCTTCATTATTTTCCAAATCAACTGAAAATGCAGTATCTGCAATCCAGCCGTCGATATTAACTCCCAAATCAATTTTTAACAAACCTTCTGCTTTAGTTTCATCATTATAAGGTGGAGTATAATGTGCAGCAATTTCATTTATTGAAAGATTTACAGGAAATGCAGGTTTTCCTTTAAGTTCAATAATTTTGTTTTCAATTTTATCTGCAATTTCAAGAAGAGGAGTTCCTTTTTTTATCTGGGGTTTTATCCATTCCTTGATTTCTTTTGAAATTTTTCCTGCCTGAATAATTTTTTGTTTGTTCATTTTTCTATTTTATCCTCTTTGTATTTAAGTCTTCTGCTCTTTGGAACAAAATTAGAAATTTTATTTTCTGACGCTTTTCCTGTTCCAAGAAAATCATCTTTGAATTTCATTATTAAAAATCCTTTTTTTTCTGTTTTTATATTTAGTTCCTGTCCAAGCATCCATTGCTCTGCCTGTTTTTCATCAAGTTCAAAAATATTTTTTTTGATTTGGTT
>CAZPUY010000035.1:0-4818 GCA_964589905.1 Candidatus Woesearchaeota archaeon | reverse complement strand
CTTGATTTTGGACAAATAAGCCGCTTCTGATTCCCCTTCGCTGGGTGCCTGAACAACTGCAATCCCCATCGCCTCAAGAAGTTCCTTGCTCTCTTTTATCACTTCATCATTTAATTTCACTAATTGACTGCTGTATCTTTTCATCCCTTCAATGTCTTCTTCACCTTTTGCTTCTTCATATCTGCCCTTTGCAATTTCTCTTCCAGTCTCTCTTTTCTTGTATGTCTTTGCTTTTAATGCAGGAGGAGTTCCGTCAAAAACATATATTAATTTCATCCCATATTCAAGAAGGGTTATATTTCTGTAAAAAATTCCTGAAAGATGACTCGTTATTCTTTTTTTCCTGTCCATAAGCGGAGTCCCGTCAATCTGTCTTATTGTAGACAAAAACTGATACAGAGTATTGAATGCATCAATGCAAATTGTCTTTCCCCTTAAATCCCTTATTTCAATTTCCTTTCTCGGAATAATTTCCCTTATGTTTAATCCCATAATATTTTAATAAATAAGAAATATAAATAGTTATCTAAAAACCTGATAAAATTAATTGTTCATCTTCAGTTTTTTTCTCTAGAGAAGATTGATTAGATCTTAGCATTTTTTCTGCAACGCTTTTGATTGCATTACTATATCTGCGTAGAACTTTACGGTCACTTGGACTACAACCCCCAGTAATGTTTATAGACGGCTGTTTATCTTTTGGAACAAAACTTTTAATCAAATTAAGAAGATATTGATTATCCCTTTCAGTATAAGTATCCGCAATCCTCTGAGCAGAGCTATAATCAGGAATTTTCACATGAATCTTGGATTGTTTTTGCGCCATATTTTTAGTACTAAATATTCCTATATAAATTTACCGACTCTTAAACTTTAAATAACAGCAGGATTTCTTTATTTTATGAAAATAGATTTTATCCCGATAGATTATAATTATTTTGATTTTGAAGGCAGAAATTATGCAAAAATAATCGGCAGAGACCAAAATGGAAAAAGAGTCTGCGTGATTGACTCATGTGATGTGTATTTTTGGGCAATCCTGAAAGATAAATTAAATGAAAAAGAAATAAAAAAACTGAAAGAAAAAATAGAGAAAATACAGCTTGATGTTAAAAAAAGGCAGACTAAAGTTGAGAAAGTTGAAGTCCATAATAAAAAATTTCTGGGGCAGGATGTAAAAGCATTAAAAATATTCGCGACAAACTACAAGGATTTGCATGATATAGCAGACCAACTTGGCATGCCTGAAATAGAAAAAAGAAGAGGTTATGATTTGGGATTTGTAAGCCACTACATAATTGAAAAAAATATTATCCCGTTAACGTGGTATGAAATAGAAGGAGAAATTCTAAATAATAGCGAAGAATTCGGAGGAATAGATTCTGCATTAAATGTGGATTTATGCATGAAATTAAAATCAGCAAAAGAAACTGCCAAAAAAGATTTCACTCCGAAAGTTTTGGCATTTGATATAGAAACAGAAGAATTTCAAATAGGAAAAGGACAGATATTAATGATTTCACTGGTTTCTGAAAAAATCAAAAAAGTCATAACATGTAAAAAAAGTTCTGATTCTAAATCAAATTTTGTGGAATATGTAAAAGATGAACCAGAACTCTTGGAAAAATTTGTTGAATATGTAAAGAAAATCTCTCCTGATTTTCTCGTAGGATATTTCACAGACGGGTTTGACTTCCCTTATTTGAAAGCAAGGGCAGAGAAATATAAAATAAGATTAGATATAGGAATTGATGGAAGTCAGCCGGTTTTTCATCGTGGTATTATGACAACATGCAAAATAGATGGGATTGTCCATATTGATTTGCTCAAATTTGTAAACACAGCATACTCTCAATATATGCAGTCTGAAACATTGTCATTAAATGACGTCTCAAAAGAATTTTTGGGAGAAAGAAAAAAAGAATTTATATTCAAGTCAGTTTCAAAAATGTCAGAATCTGATTGGAAAAATTACTTTGAATACAATCTGCAGGATTCTGTTCTGACTTACAAATTATTTTTCAAATTCTGGCCTGATATTCTGGAGTTTTCAAGAATAATGAATGAACCAGCCTTTGATGTGTCGCGAAACGGAATGTCAAAAAATGTTGAATCATACATTTTGCATAACCTGAAAAAATTTAATGAAATTCCTGAAAAACGTCCTACTTATGATGAAATAGGAGAAAGAAGAAAAAGAGAAAAATATGAAGGAGCTTTTGTTTTTGAGCCAATTCCGGGATTATATGAAAATATTGGAATGTTTGATTTTACCGCGAGTTATGGAAGCACAATTGTAACCTATAATTTATCCCGTTCTACTTTTTTGGAAAAACCGGAAAAAAATTCATATTCCATTGAAACCATGGGAAGAAAATTATATTTTACAAAAAAATCAGGATTCTTTCCTGAAATGTTAAAAGAACTTATTGAAAAAAGAAAACAATTCAAAAGAGAATTAAAAGAAAAACCAGATGTCATAAAAAATGCAAGGAGCAATGCTTTCAAATTGCTTGCCAATGCTTCTTATGGTTACCAGGGATTTTTCGGAGCGCGATATTATTCCTATGAATCAGCTGCAGCAACCGCGGCTTTTGCAAAGAAATCAATAAAAGATGCAATAAAAAATATTGATAAGAAAGGATACAAGACAATTTATTCAGACACTGACAGCATTGCTTTTTTACTTAATGGAAAAACTGAAAAACAAACAGCAGAATTTCTTAAAAAACTGAATTCTGAACTTCCGGGAATTATGGAACTTGAACTTGAGGGTTTTTTCAAAAGAGGATTATGGGTTACAAAAAGGTCAGGAAATATCGGTGCCAAGAAAAAATATGCACTTATGGACAAAAACGGGAAAATTAAAATAAGAGGATTTGAAACAGTCAGAAGAGATTGGTGCAATCTTGCCAGAGAAACGCAAAATAAAATTTTAAGAATGATTCTGGAAGACGGGAATGAAAAAAAAGCATTGGATTATGTAAAAGGAATTGCAAAAAAAATCAAGGAAAGAAAAATCGCAAGAGAAGAAATTTTAATCAGAACCCGTCTGAAAAAGCCGATTTCAGAATACAGGGCAATTTCTCCCCATGTTATTGCGGCAAAAAAAATGGAAGAACAGAAAATACCAATTGATGAAGGAGAATTAATAGAATATTTTATTGCAGAAACACGCGAGAAAAAGAAACTTATAAGGGAAAAAGTCAAACTTGTCCACGAAAAAGGTGAATATGACATAGAATACTATTTGAAACACCAGATACTTCCTGCTGTAGAAAATATTTTTCAGGTATTTGATATAGATATCAATTCAGTTTTGGACAGAAAAAAACAAATGACATTAGAAGAATTCTAAATCAATTTTCTTTTTCTAAATGCTATAAAAATAACAATCCAGACAAAGAAAGTTATGCCTATCAGAAAAATAAAAAAATTCGGAAGATTCTGAAATGGCAGGGAAATATTCATTCCATAAATACTTGAAATAACCGTAGGAATAGTCAAAAAAACAGTAAATATTGTAAGGATAGTAATTACCCGGTTCAGATTATTTGTAAGAGTAGTTGAATAATAATTCCTCATATTGGATATTGTTTTTAATGCACTCTTGCATATATTGAATGTCTCATTTAAATCAACAACCAAATCTTCAATAAATTCTTTCTCATCCTCTTTAAACTTCAAATTTTTTGTTTTTAAAATTTTATTATGAATATCAATCAAAGGAGAGAAACTTGATAAATAATCATTCAGCATATCTTCCTGTAAAACTAAATCCAAAATATCTTTCTCCCTTAGTTTTTTTATGTTTCTCCTGTCTCTTTTAACTTCCTTCAATATTCTTCCGACATTTCTGCTGAATGACCTGAATACATAAAATAAAATTCTCAAAAGACATCTTAATTTTTTATCTGTGGAAAAATTTTTCGAGACTAATATTTCTTCAAATATTTCCAGATTGGTTTTGCTCAGGGTGATTATATTATTTGATGTTATAATTATGAGAAAAGATGAAGTTGATTCATTTTCCAAAGTCGAAGTTGGTATCCTCAAAAAAATATAGACATTTTTATTTTCGTCTTCTATTCTTGGCATTTCATATAAATCCAGCCCGTCGAGCAGGAGATTTTTCTCA
Source organism: Candidatus Woesearchaeota archaeon (assembly GCA_964589905.1). Lineage (GTDB taxonomy): Archaea > Nanobdellota > Nanobdellia > Pacearchaeales > GW2011-AR1 > RBG-13-33-26. Next base: position 680 of record CAZPUY010000035.1, on the reverse strand, counting down.
AGACCAAATTTATCTATAATAAAATTTAATTCATCATCCTGCGGATTAACAACTTTAACCCATGAATCATGAGATAATTGTGTTAATTTTTTTAATCCCTCTTTTTTAGTGTTCTGATAATATTCTATCATTAGAATTAATAACAAAAGAAATTTAAAAATCTTGCCTACTTAATTTTAAATAGATTAACTCTGATTAATTATATGAAAAATAAAAAAAAGTATGAACCCAAGCCGCTCTTTTTGGAAAGAATGAAACTTCTTTTTCCGGATAAAAAAGATTTTGATTCTTATCTCGAAATTTTAAAAAAAGAGCCTGTTCGCTCAATAAGATGCAATACAATAAAAATCTCTCCTGAAAAACTGAAAAAAAGACTTGAAGAAAAAGGATGGAAAATAAAAATTCCTTTCAGGGATTTTTCTAAAATTATGATTGTTGAAAATGAACTTCAGCCTGGAGAACTTGGCAGAGCACTGGAACACTTATTAGGATATTATTATGTCCAGGAAATTGCAAGCATGCTGCCTGTTCTTGTATTAAATCCCAAGGAAAATGAAAAAATCCTTGATTTATGTGCGTCTCCCGGAAGCAAGACAACTCAGATGGCAGCGACGATGAAAAATTCCGGATTAATCATTGCAAACGAAGTTAAATTTGGAAGAATAAAAATTCTTGCGTCA
>CAZPUY010000034.1:0-4846 GCA_964589905.1 Candidatus Woesearchaeota archaeon | reverse complement strand
CCATTTCAACAATTGCTTCTTTTGCAGGAGCAGCGATTTTGCTTCCCATAAAAATTAAATTCCCTGCTTTTGCAGCCCTTAATGATTTTATGCTTAGTCTTCCGAGAACAAAACATAATGCGTCTGATATATTACTTTTCCCGCTTCCATTCGCACCAACTATAACATTAATCCCAGGAGAAAAAGGAACTTCTGTTTTTTTAACAAAACTCTTGAATCCGTGCATCACTAATCTTTTTATATAAAGCATTGAAGGAAAAAGTGAAATATGTTTTTAAAGTTTAATCCTATTCAAACAATCTCTTTTGGTTTACAACTGCGCATGCATCTTTCCATGTGCCCCATGTTTTTCTGAAAATTCCTTTATCAGCATGGTCTTTTATGTGAGTTTCAAGAAATTTATATGTTTTAGGATCTGAGCAGTATCCTGAACCGATTGAGTCCCCGAACTTTTCTTTTAGTTTTTGCATTTCTTTTTCCCGTATGTGCTTTGCGAGAATAGATGCTGCTGAAACAGAGACATGGTTCTGGTCTGCCTTGTGCTCGCAGATAATTTCCAAATTTGAAAGATTATCTATTTTAGTTTTTAAGAAATCTTTCCATTTTCCTATATTAACAGAAGGACAATCAATGATTACTTTTATTTTATCAAACCCTTTATTTACCTTGTTTATTATTTCTGCCATCTTAACTGCTTCAAGGACATTCAGATTTACACCGCTGTGATTTTTTCCGTCAATCTCTTCAGGATATGCAAGAACTATTTCAAAAGTTTCTGCAGCTTCTTTTATTTTTTCTGCAAAATCTTCTCTTCTTTTTGGTGTTAATTTCTTTGAATCTTTTACTCCCATTTTCTTAAATTTTTTTTCTGTTTCCTCGTCGATTAAACATCCTGCCAAAACCATTGGTCCGATAACAGGGCCACGTCCTGCATCATCTATTCCTAAAATTAACATAAGAAACCAAAATGTACAACATTTATAAATTTAATCGAGGCTCATTAGTTAATTTTAAAAGTCCATATATTTTAGTGATTATACAGCGGGGTGGAGCAGCCTGGAGTGCTCGTCGGGCCCATAACCCGAAGGTCGTGTGGTTCAAATCCCACCCCCGCTATTAATATTAATATATCTTGGAGTTCAAGAGAATTTACTTTTTGGGATTTGAACAAGTCATATTTTTTTCAAAGCCCTTTTTTCAAGTTTTAGCAGGAACAACAAGCCTACAACTGCGATTATTCCTGTCAAAATAAACACGAGCTGGAAACTTGTGTGTTGTGCAATCCATGCTCCTACTCCTGCTGTTATTGCAGTTCCTATTCCAACACTTGAAGAATAAATTGAATATTGAAATCCTCTTTTTCCTTTTTCAAGATGGGCAGTGAATAAACTTGACCATGAGGGATATGCAAATGCTGCTCCGATACCATAAACAAATTCTACCAAATAAATATGATATATACTTGTTGAGAACACATAACCAAACGGAACAAGTGCTATGATCACTGTCCCATATTTTAACATCCATAATCTGTCTTTTGGATTAAATTTGTAAGAAAAATATATTTGCAAAACTGCGTGAGTCAGAAGAAAAATTGTGCTGGCTAAACCTGCAGAAAAAATGCTTCCTCCTTTAAGATTATCGTTTATAAAAATAGCCAATATCGGAGCAATCAGACCAAACCCTGTGAATACAAAGATATCAGAAATTATAAGTAACTTTAAAGTTCTGTTCATAGAAAACAAATCTTTAGTGATTCTCATTTTTCTCTTTTAATATTATAAATTAAAATGGTATATAAATTTTTTAGTTATGTCTTCTTTAAAGCACTTCTTTCAAGGAGTGAGAGAATCAAAAATCCGGTGATTGCCATGATTCCTGTCAAAAGAAATACTATATGGAAATTTGTTTTTTGGGCAATCCATGCTCCGATAAATGCAGTAGCTGCAGTTCCAAGACATACAGTTGAATTATAAACTGCCCACTGGAATCCTTTTTTTCCTTTTTCAGAATGTGAACTAAATAAACTATACCATGCAGGATAAGCGCAACTTGCACCAACAGCATAGATAAATTGTGCAAAGAATATGTGCCAGACTTTTGTTGAGAATATGTAAATAAAAGGAACAAGCGCGATAATCGCTGTCCCCAATCTTAAAATCCATAATCTGTCTTTTGGCTGGAATTCATAAGAAAGAATTAATTGCAATACTGAACGGGTTACTAAAAAAACTGTAGTTGCCAATCCAGCGAAAAAAATACTTCCTCCAATAAGATTATCTTTTATAAAAATAGCAAATATGGGTGCAATCAGACCAAACCCGCTGACTATAAAAAAGTCTGAAAGAGCGAGTGTCTTCAAAGTTTTATCCATTTTCTCTTTTTTATTTTATATATGAAAAGTGTTATTTAAATATTTTGAAGAAAATGATAAACTTTAAATTCTTAATATAATCTTTATTATTAACTTATATGCCTCAGTCGCATAGCGAGGACACCAAGGTTTCCTTCGCTTAACCTTCCTTTTAGGGAGTACTCTTAGGCATATATGCCTCAGTCGCATAGTGGTATTGCAGTGGATTGCTATTAAAGTGATTCTCCTTCGGGTGAATCCACCTCGCTTTTAGCGGTAAAAGGTTTTGTTTTTCGCTTCGGTGAAAAACAGCTGCTCTTTAGAGTTAGCAAATATCCACGCCCTTCGGGGCCCGCAGGTTCGATTCCTGCCTGAGGCGTTTAGATTTATTTAACAACAAAATTATCTCTTCCTTTCTTTTTTGCTTCAAAGAGTGCTTTGTCTGCCCTCTCCTTAAAATTTTTCTTTGATTCCTTATTTTTGTATTGTGTTACTCCGCCACTTACAGTAAGATTATATTTTTTGAGTATGGTGCTGGCATGAATTGATTTTTTAAGTCTGGCAGAAAATCGTCCGGCTTTTTTCAAATCAGTTTCAGGAAGCAGGATTACAAATTCTTCTCCGCCAAATCTTGCAACAATGTCTGACCTTCTTACACTTTTTTTCGTGATATCTGCGAGAGTTTTCAAAAGTTCATCTGCTTTCATATGTCCGTAAGTATCATTTATTTTCTTGAAAAAATCTATATCTATTATGATAAGGGAAAGTTTCTGTTTTCCTCTTTTGGCTTTTTCGATTTCCATATCAAGGAGAGTTTCAAAAAATTTGTTGTTATACAAGCCTGTTTTCTCGTCGTGGGTTGCTGCTTCATAGAGCATTGAAACAGATTCGTGCATTGATTCAAACAAGTCCTGAATTTTTTTTCTGAATCTCGGGTCAAGCGCAGAAAATTTATCGTCAAATTTTTTATCCATAAAATATGCAAGTCAAATATATATTTAAAAGTAGTTATTTAGCAATCTCACTTGTCTTTCTTTTTTGAATATAAAACTTATTTAACACATCCATGGCTTGCTGCCGCTGTTCTGAATTTCCAAGTCCTTTCCAGTCAAGGAGAATCATATCAATATCTTCTTCTGTTCCGGCAATTGCTTCCTGAATCATTTCTTCTGTTATCGGAAAGGCGTATTGGGGAATAATATGCGATATGGCAACATTCGAGTTTAATTGTATTTTATTAAAGTTTTGACAGTAATGTCTTCCTCCGATGCCGATTGCAATTTCATTATAAGGATTTTCCTTAAATTCATCTATTATTTCTGAAATTGATTTTGCAACAATAAAAGCTGCTTTCCTGTCTTTCCATTCTGTTTCTGTAGCGCCGATTTCCGCGAAAATGCATGGCTTGTTAATCAACGGACCGTGGTGGGTGCATTCCAAAGTTAATTCATATTTAATCGGAAATTTTTCCAAATTTCTTTTTAATTTTTCAAAAAGTTGTTTCTGAAATAATGCAGAAGTTTTGCAGACTTTCCCGTCCTCTCCGCCAAAATCCGCTTTTCTCCAATTTCCAGGGGCATGAATTGAAATCGTTTTTCCGCCTTTTTCTGATTTATGCTTTGAGGCGAAAATTATAAAGTCATACTGATTAATTTTTTCCATGTCAAGATTTTCTGTATAAATTATTTCTTCATCTACAAGATAAAAATTGAAATTTCCGAACTGGCTTAATTGTGTTGTTATATTTATTCCTGCTATGTCTGTCTTGCTCGCAACAATCAAATAATTTTTGTACATGATTAAATATAAAATAATGATATTTTAAAATTTGTTGTGGTGTATCAAACCAAACATTTATATACTACTATGCATTACAAAATACTAAACAATATATAAGATGAAAAATGGATACTCAATTCAAGAAAGGAGTAATGGATCTTTGTGTCCTGTCTCTTTTAGGAAAAAAAGATTATTATGGATACGAATTGGTGCAAAAAATTTCACAGATGATTTCAATTTCAGAAGGAACATTGTACCCCATCCTAAAACGATTGAAAAATGAGGGTTACCTTGAGACTTATCTCAGAGAATCAAAGGAAGGACCTTCAAGAAAATATTATTCGTTAACAAAGAAAGGAAAAATGAAAAGCAAGGAATTAAATAACGAATGGAAAGAATTTATTAAAAAAATAAATAGAATTTTAAGGGAAAATGAATAAAAAAGAATTCTTGGAAGAGTTAGAAGAACGCTTGATTGGTATTTCAAAAGAAGATAAAGAAGAGATTTTGCAGGACTATGAAGAGCATTTCAAAGCAGGAAAGAAAAAGAAAAGGACAGAAGAAGAAATCTCAAAATCTCTCGGAGAACCTAAAGAGATAGCAAAAGATATCAGAAAAGAACTTTCAAACAAAAAAGAAGGGGAAGAATTAAAAACAGAAGCAATAGAAAGCTGGGTTGCCCTGAAAAAATTTTCCAGACATATCTTTAATGAA
>CAZPUY010000033.1:0-4897 GCA_964589905.1 Candidatus Woesearchaeota archaeon | reverse complement strand
AAAATATCTCTGAAATTAAAAAAAGAGAAAAAAACAATTAAGGAGGAAGTAAAAAATGAAAAATGAAAAAACAGAAATGAAGGAAAAAGAAGAAAAGATAAGGGTAGAAAATTCAACAGACAAAAATAAGAAAAAAGAAATTGAGGCTGTTCTTAATATATATACTTCATTCAATAATACAATCGCTCATGTAACTGATATGTCAGGAAAAACTCTCTCAAAAGTCAGTGGAGGGATGGTTACAAAACATGGGAGATTAAAAGCAAATCCGACTATTGCAATATTTATCTCAAAAAGGATTACAGAAGTCCTGAAAGATTTAGGAGTAAAATCTCTGTATGTTAGGATAAGAACAAAAACAAGAAGTCCTGCACCAGGCCCAGGAGCACATGCAATAATAAAAAGTTTAACAAGAGAAGGATTTAAGATATTAAATATTTTGGACACAACAAAATTTCCCCGTGGAGGACCTAAGAAAAAAGGTGGGAGAAGAGGAAGGAGACCATAAGTTTAAAAATCAATTTAGGAATATTTTAAAATGAAAATACTAAACAAAAAAAACAACCAGATAACATTCAGTGCAGAATTAGATGAAAGTTTGGCAAATGCAATAAGGAGATATGTAAATCAAATTCCGACATTGGCAATTGATGAGGTAGAAATCTCAAAGAATGATTCTCCATTATATGATGAAACAATTGTTCACAGACTTGGATTAATTCCCTTAAAGATGGATAAAACAAATGAAAAAGGTGGAGAAAAATTAACACTGGTTGCAGATAAAGAAGGAATAGTTTATTCAGGAAATATTAAGGGAAAAATAAAACCAGTTTATGATAAAATTCCTATTACTGTTCTGAAAAAAGGACAGGTATTAGAAATAGTTGCAAATGTAAAAGCAGGAGAAGGGAGCGAACATTCCAAGTTTTCTCCGGGATTCCTTTTCTACAGGAATATGATAAAAATAAAAATTGATAAGGATTGTCCAAAAGAAATTATTAACTCATGTCCAAAAGGCATATTAAAGGCAGATGGAAAAGTTTCTGTAGTTGATGAATATGAATGTGATATGTGTGAAGCATGTATTGATTTATGCAAAAAAATGGGAAAGAATTCAATAGAATTAATTCCTACAGGAGAACTTATAATAACTGTTGAATCTTTTGGGCAAATAAGTGAAGAAGATATTTTTAAAAGAGCAATTGAAGTTTTGAAAGATGATTTGAAAGAAGTTGTAAAAAAGATTTCTAAATAAATTATATGCGGGATAAAGGATTCGAACCTTTGTAGGCACTGAGCCAACAGATTTTGAGTCTGTCCCGTTTGACCACTCCGGCAATCCCGCTTATGAATATTTATTAAATAAAGTATATAAAAACTTTTATAAAGCCACTTTATCTCTTGGTTTTATCTGCGAGCGCAAGCGCCAAGTAGAATTAATAATTCTACAATTGCATATACAATGAAAAGCAACACAAAAATAGAAAAACAATTGAAGAAAAAAACTAATCCTGAACTAGTTGGAACAATAATTGAAGCAAAGAAAAAAAAAGGATGGACTGAAATCGCTGAAATCCTTTCAAGCCCAAGAATAAATAAGATTAGTATTAATCTTGATAAAATAAATGAGACAGCAAAAGAAGGAGAAACAATAGTTATTCCGGGAAAGGTTTTATCCGAGGGAGAGCTCAATAAAAAGATTAAAATAGTTGCTTTTAATTTTTCTGAAAAGGCAAAAGATAAAATATCCAAATCTAAAGGAGAATTTTTAACAATATTAGAAGAAATTAAAAAGAATCCTGAAGCTAAAAATGTGAGGATAATATTGAAATGAAAATCATTGATGGAAAAGGTGCTATTTTAGGAAGACTTGCAGCATATGTTGCAAAAGAAACATTAAAAGGAGAAGAAATAGAAATCGTAAACTGTGAACAGATAATAATCACAGGAAATAAAAAATATATAAAAGAAAAATTTGAATCAAAAAGAAAGAGGGTTGGAAGCACTCAGAAAGGACCAAAGGTTTCAAGGGCTAGTGAAAAAATAGTTAAGAGAATTATAAGAGGGATGTTGCCAAATTACCGAAAAGGAAGAGGAAGAGATGCATTAAAAAGAATAAAATGCTATGTTGGAGTACCTAAAAAATATGAAGAAACAAAAAAGATTTCAGTTGGAAAAAGGGAATCCAAATTACCAAGTAAAATAATTACAATTAAGGAAATTTCAAAATGAGCAAACAGGAAATTTGCCACAAATACAAATCTGGAGGATTTGCATAATGAAAAAAATAATTAGTTCTGGAAAAAGAAAAAGAGCTGTAGCAAGAGCTATTTTTGAAGAAGGGGAAGGAAAAGTTTATCTGAAAAGGCAAGACTATAAAACGTTGCATTTTTTTGACAAATTAAAAATTGAAGAACCATTAAGAATTGCTGAAAAGATTTTGGGAAAATTGAATTTTAATGTTTCTATAAATATGATAGGTGGTGGAAAGAAAGGACAAATTGAAGCTGCAAGAGTTGCATTGTCTAAAGGAATTGTCGCATTCACAAGGTCAAATGAATTAGAAAAGGCGTTTTTAGGATATGATAGAAATTTGCTGGTTGCAGATGTCAGAAGAAAAGAAAGTTACAAGCCAGGAGATAGTAAGGCTAGAAGAAAACGGCAAAAGAGTTATAGATAATTATTTTATCCCCAATCTTTCCAATTTATTCTGAACATGATTGAATAATGTTGATGAAACAAGGGGTTGATGACTGCCTTCATGAATCTGATTATTGAATTTTATTTTACCAAGATAAGTGAAATTTTTCAGAATTTTTTTTAATCCATTTACAGAAAGATGGTATTTTTCTGCGAGTGTTCTTAAACTATAATTTTCATTTAGGAATTTTTCAAAAATTTCTTCAACTTCACGAAAATTTTGTGTAGGAACAAGTTTTCCATTTTCAATATTATAACCAAATGGTGCTCTTGACATTAAATTTCCCTGTGATGCTTTTTTTACCATTGAATTTTTCTGATTTATTTTCACAGATTTGAATTTTTCTATTTCTTTTTTTAATTCTTCAATCTCTCTTTTTAAGACCTCATTTTGTTTTTTTAAATTTTCATAGTCTTTTTCATTGAAGGAATTCATTTCAATTTCTCCTGAACCTGTTCAAATAAGGAATTATCTATAAGAGGTTTATGATTTCCAATACTTTCTTGGTTTGCAAATTTTACTTTCCCAAGATAAGTTGTATTTTTTAAAAGTTTTATCAAACCCGCAGTACTCATATTATTTTTCTTGGCTAATTGAGTCAAAGAGATATCAGAATTTAAAAATTCTTCAAAAATATCTCTTACCTTTAGAGATTCCCCATCATCAATAATTAATTGTTTATTCAATAATCTATAACCCTTTGGGGCTTTTGTTATAAAACCCCCTTCTTTTGCTTTTCTTTCCATACCGAATTTTGTTCTGTCACCGATGATATTTCTTTCAAACTCTGCAAATGCTCCTATTATTTGAAACATCAATTTTCCAGAAGCAGATGCAGTCTCAATTTTATCCTGTAAGGAAATAAAATCAATACCCATTTCTTTAAGTGAATCTATTGTTAGGATTAAATCTTTTAAGGATCGGGAAAATCTGTCCAATTTATAGATAAAAATTGCTGAAAATTTTTTTTCTGATGCATCCTTAAGCATTTGCTGCATTTCCGGACGTTTTAGGTCTTTTGCTGATTTTCCTTCATCCCTATAAATTTTGAAGATTTCATATCCCAATGCTTTAGCATAATTTATCAAAGAATCTTGCTGTGCATCTAAGCTAAAGCCATGCTGAGCCTGGTCTTGTGTTGAAACACGGACATAAATTGCTGCATAGGGTTTGTTTTGGGTCATTTTCCTCTTTCTTTGTGAACTTAGGGCTTATAATAGCTCGTCCATAACAACTTAGGGTGCCCTAAGTATATAAATTTTGTTATTTTATGAGGAAAAAACGTGACAATATAGGTTGTACGAAGTATTTATGTATAAAATGGAATTTAATTAGAAATCGGTCTGAGAATCTGCTGGAGCAAAAACTCCTTCAACAACTGTTTTTATATAACCTGTTGGAGGTTCTGTGCACTTAGGTTGGGTTTGTTCATTAGGGATATACTCTACTAAATCTAATAGATTTGGATAAATTTTTGATTTTGAAATAAGTAAATTATTTGATTTCATATGTTCTTCTGCAATACAGGAAATCTCTCCATATCCTGCTTCAAAATTAGATAATATCATATAAGTTTTACGAACATAAAAAGGATGTTCAAATTTTTTACTTTTTGTATATTCCTCCAAAAAATTCAATAAAGTTTTTCTCTCCATAAAATTAGAGAATTAAGATAGTTTATAACAATTTATATCATTAATTATATAATCTTATGCACTTAGGTTGACTTTGTGATATTATCAATTAGTATTCTAAAGAATATGGATGTTATTATTTATTTTTGGTAAGAATTGTGAATCTGGAAGGATTGTAAGTTTATATTGAGAATGATTAGATAATCTGTAGAATATTTAAGGGCTATATAATAGAAAATTCACAAAATTTTTATTAATTTTTTGTTCTTGGCACAGGTTGTGCACTAAGGTTATCTTAGTTAATTAATTATAGTTATTATTTTAAGTAGGTTTAAACAGATGTTGAATAAGATCAATAGGTGTTTAAGAAACAAACAGTTGTTTAAGGGTGTTTAAAACAGCTGTTTGTAACTAATTTTTGATTTTAAACAGTGATTTTGAAAGGAATTTTTTAATTTTTTTAAGAGAAAATGAATTATAGAAGATAGGAAATTGTCGTCGAAAACAAAACATTTTTAAAGTATATTTTGTAAAATATATTATGTTTGGCTGGTTCAAGCGA
>CAZPUY010000032.1:0-4901 GCA_964589905.1 Candidatus Woesearchaeota archaeon | reverse complement strand
AACCAGGACAAACAAGAAAATTCTTAAGATTAAAAAAATGGCAAGAAAGAGTTTCAACATCTATTGAAAGAAATTTAAGACTTGCAATGGCTGAATTAAGAGTTATTGCTTCTTACTTAAATCTTCCAAATGTTGTTAGAGATGAAGCTTCAAGAATCTATAATTATGTTCTTCAAAGAGGATTAGTTCGTGGAAGAAGCATGGAATCAGTTATTGCTGCCTGCTTATACGCAGCTTGTCGTTCTTATAACATTCCAAGAACACTTGATGAAATGGCTACTGCTTCAGATGTTGAAAGAAAAGAAATAGGAAGAACTTACAGATTTATAATAAGAAAACTCGGAATCAAAGTAAAACAAAGTTCACCGAAAGATTATATTTCGAGATTTTCTTCTGTCTTAAAACTTTCTCCAAAAACTCAGAATGATGCGTTGAGTGTTTTGAAAAATGCAGAGAAAGTTGAATTAACTTCCGGAAGAGGTCCTGCAGGAATTGCTGCTGCTGCACTTTATGTCGCAGCATTGATTAACGACGAGAAAAAAACACAAAGAGAAGTCGCAGATATTGCAGGCATCACAGAAGTAACAATAAGAAACAGATATAAAGAACTAATAGAAAAATTAAAACTCGAAGACAAAATAAAAGAAAAAGAAATAAGTCAAAAATAATCTAACTGATGAAAAAAATTGTCACAAAAGAAAAAAAGGTGTGGGATGTTCCAAAGATATTATTATATCTTATTGAAATATTTGTAGTAATATTGCTTGTATCTTTTATTTATTTTTCAAGGAACGGAAATAATGATTACACAGGAGTCTATAGTGAACATGCACAAAAAGGAGTTATAAAATCTCTTATTACATCATTAAAATTATATAGTGTGCATGAAATCCCGTATCTCGGAACAACTCCAAAAATACAAATTTACATAAAAGATAATGAATCTTTTGTGAATGCATATTATCTTGAAATTATAAAAGGAGATGTAATGATAAAAGACGGAGAAACAGCCGAGAAAGATATAATAATAAGAACAACAGAAGAAGAAATACAAAAGGTAATAAATGACAATAACTATATGGAAGAATCATTAAGTTCAGGAAAAACTACTGTTGAAAAAGCAACAAGTGATTTAGAATTATTCACAAAAGGATACCCTGATATTTTTATAAAATAAGATAATTCTAAAACTTTTTATAGCATTAATTTATTATATTGATAATCGCGGGGTTGCCGGAGTGGTCAAACGGGCGAGATTAAGGCTCTCGTGGCTTAGTGCCTACAAAGGTTCGAATCCTTTACTCCGCATATATTTAAATAATCCTCAAATTCTAAAAAAATATGAAAAATATAGAAAAGATCATACTACCCTTATTAATAACAAGTATAGCAACAATTTCTTCAAAATGTATGTATGAAAGACAATTCATAAAAGGATACAAATTTGAGACAATAACATCTAAAACAAATCCTTTTCAGGAAGAAGTAGTTCGTCTAAACAGAGAACTTTATTTCTGTAAAAAAGAAAATATCACATATCCTGATTGTCTGGACTTTTCAATAACACCAATAGATAACATAAAAAGTAAAGGAGGACTTTATTCTGGAAAAACAATTTTAGAACAAAAGGAGAAATTTTTTCCCTTGAGAGTATTGAATAAAAACGGAGATTATGCAACTAAAATTAATTTAGATATAAAATCAATAATTCCTTCATTAAAAGAATTATCAAAAAGAAATAATAAAAAAAGTTTTGATATAGACCAGCATATTCTTTCTTATATTTTGCCAAGAGTAAAAATACTAGATAATAAATATTACATAATTAATGTAGAACCAAAAAAACAGCATGAAAAAGGAAAACTTCCTGTTTATTTAATTCCTGAAATAAAAGATGGAACAGAAGCATATATAGAAGTAGATTGGAAATGTGGCAACACGAGTTTGACAGGTGCTTTTTACAGACCAACAAATGAACAAATTCTTAAAAAAATGAATTATGTTGGTGAAATGCCAACCAATAAAAAATAAATTAAAATTATTCTATGCTAGTTGCTGTAGGAGTTGAACCTTTTAAGATTAATTGGTCTTTTACCCATCCTAAATTCTCTTCAAAATTAAACCAACCACCCTTTACTTCATCGCATTCATCAGAATCTAAAACATTATCCTCACAAAGTTCATCTATGAATTTCTTAACATCTTCCTCATCAGAATAATCAACATTTCCATATTCAATCAAAAGTCCATTAGATTTTGTAATAGCAGTGCTAACAGTCCATTTTTTCCTTGATGTAGTTGTAGTTGTGCTTGTCGTGCTCGACGATGATGTGCTCATACTTGGTCTCCAATACATATAAACTGGATGTGAATCATCACTTAAGTCCACAGAATTATATCCATATGTCTTGCAATAATCTGTTCCGGATTTAAAATTAGATTGGGTACATTCTTTTCCTGCAGAATCTTTCTGTCCTACATATAATCTTCCCCCATTCCAATCAAATGTTTTTGCTATTCCCCGGCCTTTGTCCACCCATTCAACAAAAATAGCATTATGCCCTTGTGTGCTGTCAAAAACAAAAGAAAGCAAATCTCCTGCCTGAATTCCATCTAATTTTATGTCTTCACTTAAAGTTGCTTTCCCATATTGCGCATTTAATGTGCACACTGCTATAGGATTGCTAGTAACCTGAAATGGAGTAGAAGTTGTTATAGTTGTGGAAGTTGTTTTAATTTTTTTACCCTCAAAAGTATATTCTTTTCCTGATCCATCAGAATAAACACATTTTGTATTTTCTCCGCAAATCTGATAAATATATAAAACACCTGTATAACAATTTGAATTTGCAGCAATATTCTCTGCATTAACTAATGAAGAAGGAACAATTGTCCCATCCATTTCTTTTGCAGTATCCAAGATTTCTTGTCTGATTTCATCTAAATTCATCGGACTAACAGGAGATACATTTGAAATAAGAGAATCACTTGCTGAATCATAATAATAATCTATTTCAAGTTCTTTCAAATCATCTGCCCTATCACCAATATAAATTTCTCCTGTAGTTAGATTAATTGAACCTACATTTAGATCAGTTACAACCTCGTTCTCTCCAGTTCTCTTTCTAATAATAAGAGTTCCTTTTTCTCCAAGACTATACTCCTCAACATAATAACCTGTATCATCTCCGTCCTTAAAAATTCTCGCACTAACATCTGACCATTCACCTAAAGAATACCCTATAGTCTTAATTCTTACTTCAGATTCCTTAAAATATAATTGATAAGCAGCAGATGCAAGTTTATAATATGCATTACCCCTAAAATAATACAATCTCGCTTTTTCAGAACTCAGGAAAGCTTTAGCCAAATTAGTACTATTAACTCTATTAGTAATTGTAGAATAATTTCCTTCCCTATCTAATTTTTTAAGTTCATCAATAAATGTTTCAAATTCATTATCGCTAAAATATCCGCTTGCATTTTTTATTGCATTTAATTGGGTTTCTGTAAATGATTCTAAAACAGAATTTTCAATATCAGTGCTCTTAATCACAGCTTTAACACTATCAGTATCAAGCCAGCATCTCATGTTCTCATTATCACAATAACCGACATCAACCCACCTTGAACCAACAGCATTTGCATTTGCATCTGTTCCCTGCCCTGGATTCTTAGTCGCGCAAATTCTAATAATTCCGTAATCATAAATTGAAGGATTAGCAACATCCTCTAATACTTCTCCCAAATTAAAATTAAGCAAAGTATAAGCACTAACACTTCCTGAAATACATTCTGTTTCTGTTTTAATATTAGTAATATTTGCCTGCTCTGCAGCATACTTGTCTGTAACATAATTCACAGCATAAGAAGTGGAAACCTGGTTGAATCCGCATTCTTCCTGTCCATTCACAGAAATGCATAATTGCTTGTATCCTGATGTTGCAACAAAATCAGGAGATTTGTCAACTTCTTCTCCAACAGCAATATATCCTGAATCAATATAATAATCAGAAGATGTATCCTGATAATAAGAACTTGATGAAGAACCTTTCAGATAAACTTTGTAATAAGCCCTTGCATTTTCTCCTGCATAAATATGATAATAAACTTTGTAATGAGACAAAGGAGGATTTGTGGCAGTAGTGTAGGGTATTTCCTGAAAGTTTCCATAAAACTGCGGAGGTGATGCAGGATTAGTCAGTTCATCAATTAATTTTCCTCCCGAAGGATAATTTGCCGAAAGAAAATTCTGGCATACAGCATCACTAACAAAAGTGCTTACTCTTGCCTTAAATGCTTCAGCAGAATTTGCTGCATAATAATCAACAAAATAATCAAATGATTCTTCTGCATTTTCCAATGCACTTGTAACTCCTAAATATTCCCCTCCTCCGCGAGTATCTTGCCCCATAAGCACGCTTAATGTTTTTGGAACAATTACTTTGGTAAGAGGAATTGCCTGTCTCCAGAAAAAATCACATAAATGAATACTATAAATCTGGTCACAAATTCCACCAAGTTCTCCTGTATCAAGACTATCCTGTAAACAATCTCTGTATGACTGAAAAACAGATAATAAACCATCAATTCCTGCTTTAATTCCAGTTAAACAAACAGGAATATAAATTCCTTCTCTGTAATTTGGCAAACATAAAAGAATGCTTCCTACAATTCCTGATTGAACAACATCTTTGACAGGATAAGTTCCTCCATAATCGCATCTGCTTGAAGGACAGATAACAGGATCACAAACATTAAATAATAATTGACAATCACTTGGAGACATCATATCCTGACATTGCAATTCAGGAATACTAACAGCAGGTTCTCCAATAGGAACACTTCTCGCATTTGTTCCAAGATTAACATTTCCTGAGATACCATTTTTATATAATTTC
>CAZPUY010000031.1:0-4926 GCA_964589905.1 Candidatus Woesearchaeota archaeon | reverse complement strand
ATAACTACAAGAAAATAACCCTGCGGAGATGGAACAGAAACATTTGACAGATTTGAAATGAGAATACACAAAAGATTAATTGATTTGCCGGCAAATGAAAAGGTTCTTCACAATATTATGAAAATGTATATTCCAAAAAAAGTCAACATAAAAATAGAAATGAAAGATTAATTCTCTTCAATTAAAGGCAATAAATAATTGGTAAAACATAATGCCACAATTGCTGTCCCGAATTTTTTCTTCGGAATAAAACTTGTTGTAATCAGTTCTGTTTCTCTTAATTCAAAATCTTCTGAATATCCGTTAAAATAAAGTTCATTAAGACTTTGCTTTAATTCTTCTCTGGCTTCCTCTTCTGTTTTTGTCCCGTTGTATTCGCAGACAAGCCCCCCGTATTTTTCGTTTGTTTTTTTATCATAAAGCCACCCAAAAGTTATTGCAGCAGTAGCGCGTTCACCTTTTTGAGAATTAGAAACAGCCATGATTGATTCCATAACAGAACCATGAACTAATTTTTTTGGTTTGTTAATCAGGTTCGCAACCTTCGGTAAAATTGAAGAATATGTCATGATGTTGCAATTTTCAATACCTGCATTTCTCAACGCGAGATGATATGAACCGGCGTGAATAGTAATATCACTTTGTCCTGTCCCCTTAGTTATAAAAAAATCTTTTGGAATTCTATTTTTAAAAATTATATATTTACTTTTGAAACTCTCAACCATCGCTTTCTCTTACAAAGATTCTTTTTTGAAGAATATTTTTATTCATTTATCTGGAATTTAAAAAAAAATTATTTATAAATCTTTTCCCTTAGAAGTAATTTTTTGAATCATAGATTCAATAGAAGAGGCATCATATGGATTTTGTTTATTGATAAGGGCAAGTCTTAAATATTTTTGACAAATTCCCAAACTATAAACAGGTGTGCGATTTTCCGAATTACATTTATCACCACATCTATTGCAAAATCCTTTTGAATATTCAGGATTATCAATTAACTTTTTTGCTTCTATTGTTTCTTCAGGACATAATCTTCTATTTGCATTCTTTTCCAATAATTTCTTTAATCTTGATTCTTTTGCCCCATTTATCTTTATCTTATTATTTGTCTTATAAGTGTCAGTCTCTTTGAATAAATTCTTTAATGTATAATTTTCATTTTTCTGAATTTGCTCACAAGAAGATTCTGAATCTTCAAACAAACTTTTTAATGTTAATTTTTTTTCTTCCATAAGCATTTTATGAAAAATTAAGATATATTAATATTTGTGTTTTCCTGTATATAATAAAGATATCAGATTTTCAGTTTAGAATCAGGGACTTTTTCTGAATGAACATCAAGGTTTCCATTTTCAAGACAATCCCAGCATGTATGCACTGAACCATCTTTCTCTTTCACAAATCCTGTTCCATGACATTTAGGACACTCATTACCCATAACAATACACAGAACATGCATTTTTAATATTAATTATAGTTTAGAATATGCAATTACCTAAAAGTATTTAAAGAAAACCTCCTAAAAATTTTTAATGGAAAAAGATATCGGAAAAATAAGCAAAGGTGAATATCAGGGAACAGCAACAGATATTGTTATCGGAATCAGGGAATATAACGGAAGAGTCGGTGTTGACATAAGAGAATTTACAACAGGAGAAAGATATACCGGACCAACAAAAAAGGGATTGAGGATTCCCGCAGAAAAGTTTCAGCAATTCAAGGAAATGATTAATTCAATAAGTGAAGAAGATTTGAAAGCAGCAGAACCTGAAGCAAAAGAAGATTTAGGTGAACAGCAAAAATTAGATAATCCTGAAGAAATGCCGGATTATTAAAATTAAACCCTCACCCACAATTCTCCCATAAAAAAGTTTTAAAAACTATTTTGATAATATTAATCTATGACAAAAAGACTCTGGATAACAATAGGAATAATCCTAGGAGTTATAATTTTTTCAATCTTTTTAATAAATAGTCTTCACAACGGAGTTTCTTCAGAAATCACAAAATGTATAGGAAAAAATTCGGTTTTGTATATTCAATTAGGATGTCATGCCTGTGAAATACAGAAGAATTTATTTGGAGAAAATTACCAATATTTGAATGTAATTGATTGCTTCGATGAAAATGAAAGGCAGAAATGCATTGATGCCGGAATAACTGCAACGCCCACATGGCTCATAAACGGAGAAAAATATACAGGAGTCCAGTCAATAGAAAAATTAAAAGAACTTACAGGATGCTGAAAACTCTTTTTCTATTTTGAATACTTATTCAAAACGAAACATTTAAATAGTATTATGAATGTATATTCATAATTAAATAACAACGGAGGAATAAAAAATGCCAGGACAAGATAAAACAGGACCAAGAGGATCTGGACCAATGACAGGAAGAGGTTTAGGACCTTGTGGTGGAGGAATGCAAAGAGGATTTGGTAGAGGACTCGGAAGAGGAAGAGGCTTTGGAAGAAGACAAATGCCTGTAACCGAAAAAGAAGAAAAACAAATCCTTGAAGCAGAACTTAAAGAAATAGAATTGGAAAAGAAAGAAATTGAAAAAAGGCTTAAGGAAATTGATTAAGCCTTTTTCTTTTTTTTAGCAATATTTAAAAATAGATATGAATATTTATTCACATGGTACGCCCAAAATTATGCAGAAGAATCAAATTTAATCCTAATTCTGTTTATTTTAAACCAAGAGGTGTGCCATTGACAAAATTAAAAGAAACTACCATATTATCTGATGAATTTGAATCAGTAAAATTAGTTGATTTAATGGAAATTTCACAGGAAGAATCAGCAAGAAAAATGCAAATATCCCAGCCCACACTTTCAAGAATATTAAAATCAGCAAGAAAAAAAATTGCTGATGCGATAATTAATGGGAAAGCAATTAAATTAGAGAAATAAAAATACAAAAATATGGTTGATGGATTAAATTTTGGAAGAATAACTTTACTTGCACTTGCAGATTCTGTAAATCCGTGTGCCCTTGCAGTGCTCGCTATGGTTCTTATGGCTATCCTTATTCAAAATCCTGACAAAAGAAAAAAAATTTTGTATGCAGGAACAGCATTTTGTTTATCTGTCTATATTGGTTATCTGTTTTATGGAATAGTAATAATTCAGTTCTTTAAAACATTCGCAGAATTATTGAGAGAAAATTCTTTTTACATTTACAATGGCTTGGCAATCCTTGCCATGATTCTTGGAGCATTGAACATTAAAGATTATTTTTATTATAAAAAAGGGAGTATTGCAACAGAAATGCCGATTTTCATGCGTTCAAAAGTAAAGAAAATTATAGAAAGAATAACTTCTCCTGTAGGCGCATTTATAATCGGTTTTATTGTAACCTTGTTTTTGCTTCCATGCACAATTGGTCCTTACATAATCGCATCAGGACTTCTTTCTGAATTAGGAATCTTCGGAGCTCTTCCATGGCTCTTATATTACAATCTTTTATTCATCCTGCCAATGTTGGCAATTACAATTATAATTTATATTGGGTTAAGCAGGGTTGAAGATGTTAGTGGATGGAAAGACAGAAACATAAAAACATTGCATTTAATCGCAGGAATTTTATTATTCTTAGTAGGACTAGCATTGCTAATGGGCTGGTTGTAAAATATTAAATAAAAAACTAAGAATTATTTTTTTCTCTTTTTCTTAACTTTCTTTTTTCCGGATTTTGCAAGCTTCATCATCTTTTTTACTTTTGATGTTTTGCTCATTTTTTATAAGGCTTAATTCTATATAAATTTGTCTAATCACTTTCAAGTGGAATCTAACTCAAAGAAGGCATTAAATCATTATGTCCAAACTGAACAACCATATCAATTTCTTTTTCTAATTCTTTTTTCAAAACAGGAATATCACATGCGCCGTAACAACTTCCAAACCAAATTATGAATTCTGCTTTTGTCTTTTCACGGAGATAATCAACAATCACATTTGCATAAGGTTTTAATCCGTCGGGAAATTGCAATAAAACAAATTTTGCTTTAGTTTTTCTCGTGACCTTTAGATTATTAATCTGAGAGATAACCTTCTCCAATTCCAAATCATATTTTTCCTGAAGTTCTTCAATTGAATATTTTTTCATAATTTTCTAAAATTAGATATCTTTTTTAATTTTTGGGTGGTAAGAAAATCTTAAAAAGGGAAAAAACCACTAATAAATATTAAGAAGGGGGCGGAACAATCAGTTAAAGCTTGATCTTCGGATTTGGTTTTGCTGGCTTCGGACGCCTTTCTCCTTGATGTTTCTAAAACATTTAAGAAATAAATAATAATTTCAGTTTTTTTCTTTGACAAATCCTAATAATATTATTGAAATAAAAGCGACTACTGAAATAAATGCGAACATCAGAACATAATCTATGTCCCATAAAATTCCTGCAATCAATCCGCCAAAAATATTCACAATTCCTGTAACAGAAGCATAAAATCCCAATGATGTACCTTTCATCTTACCGGACAAATCAGCAACAAGAGCTTTTTGATTCGGCTGTGTTATTGCATAAACCAATCCATATAAGATAAACAATGAAATCAGAATAAAACTATTATGGAAAAATACAAAAGTTAAAGCAATAAGAAAAAATAAAACATATCCAATTAACAAAACTTTTTTCCTTCCTATCTTATCAGATAAATTCCCGAAAGGAATTGCAAAAAGAGCATAAACAAAACTAAAAATTGCATAAATAATAATAGGAATAACAATACTTCCTGTTGCTTCTTTGACTAATAAAAGAAGAAACAAATACAAACCAAAATTTGCGAGAGTAAAAACAGACGCTACAAAAACAAAATATTTCAGTCTTGGGCTAATTTTTTTAATCCCTTTTAAGAAACTCAGTTTGGTTTTCTTTCCGTTAATTTCTTTAACAAAAAATAATGGAATTAAAGACAATGC
>CAZPUY010000030.1:0-5122 GCA_964589905.1 Candidatus Woesearchaeota archaeon | reverse complement strand
TACTGTTATTGTCTGCTGTTCCATCGCTTCATGCATGGCGCTTCTGTCATTTGGGTCCATTTTTTCAAGTTCATCTATGCATACAAGTCCTTTATTTGACAAAACCATTGCACCTGCTTCCAAACTCCATCCTCTAAGATATTCATCTCTTACAACTGTTGCAGTAAGTCCTGCACCTGATGCTGATTTTCCTACTACATATCTACCTTTTGGCGAAATATTTGCCATAAAACCTAATGTAACTGATTTGGCAACTCCAGGGTCCCCTATTAATAAAATATGTATATCACCACGGCTTTTTTGCCCGTCTGCAAGGACTTTCTGAACTCCGCTGAATAATTGCAGGACAAGTGATTTTTTTATTTCTTCATAACCCCAAATACTTGGAGTAATGCTTCTTGCAAGATTGTCAAAAACCATAGGATCTTCTGCCATTTCCAGAATCTGCCTTTCATCTTCATCACTTATATCCAGTTCTTCAAAAGTTTCTTCAAGAGGGATTATATTATTTGATTCAATTGCCAGTTCAAATCTTGTGGACAAACCTCCTGTGTGCAGCGGGATAGGAACTTCTTTTAAAATTCCGATAATTTTTACTCTGCTACCTGGAGTTGTTTTCTCTTCCATTTTAGGTTCTACCAAATCTTCTTTCAGGAAAATATTTATTCTCTTTGGCTGTTCTCCTCCTGATAATGATTCTGGTGCTTCTTCTACAACGAGTCTTTGAGTGTCAACCATTTCTTTGCTAATAAGTTTGAATCCGCCTCTTCTTCCACATGAACAACGCGGAGGTTCGCGGAATTTTTTTTCTATCTGCAAGACAGACATTATTGTTCCACATGAAGGGCATTCAAATTTTGCATTAACAACTTGCGGACGAACATCACTTGCCTGACGGATTATTCCTTCAATCACAATCATTTCATTCAGATGTTTTGAACGAATATTTCTAACTTTTATTTCCTGGCTTTTTGGGATATTAACCAAACGGACTCTCGCGTTTTTTATCAATCCTGATTCTTCCATGGCTATTTCCATAATTCTCAGAGTTTCTTCAGGATTTGACAGAATTTCATCAGATAATTTATTTGAGAATTCTGTGAGTTTCATAAAATCCAGTGTGACTATATTAATCCCTTTTCTTAATGATTTTCCTGTCTCTTTTTTGTAAAAATCAAAGAATTTTTTTGCTTCAATGATCAAATCCTCTGTTTTGATTTTTTCAGCTTTTTCACCATCCATGCTTAGAAATAGGGAGTTTTATTTAAATGGATTTCTATGGTTGGAAATTGTTATTGTTTTATTTATTAGGAATATAAGTTAAGAGATATCCCTGGAAAGAATTACTACATATGCTGGGAGAAGTATAACTTGATTTACATCTACCACTACAACTGTAATAGTAATAAACTGTTGATGTACCACCATATGGGCTAGAAGTTGTATATGACCCGCAAGATCTTGTGGCACATGTTTCTTCAAAAGTATAATCTCCATGGCAGACATCAGGTTCTTTGAAAAGTCTTATATTCTTAAAAACTGTCCCACCATCCCCAACAGTGGTATCAGTATCATATCCACAACCGTGTCCGGTTATTTTATTGCATAACGCACTATCGACATTAATCTCTTCTGAACTGTGTCCAAATGTTGAAGGAGAAGAAGTTCCATAAGCCCAAACTCCCACAGCAACAATCATTAAAATTCCCAAGGTTATTAGAGAATAAAGCCATCTATTTGACAAATTAATTTTAATAGTCAAGCCTCTTTTTTTCTTCATATTAATTAAAAGGAGATGAATTTTTAAAGGTTATTATGCAGCAGGTCTTAAAGAAATTGGATAATATGTTGTGGCACGTCTTGAGAAAATTCTCTGACGATGAGCACGATAAGTTAAAAAATTTACTACATTTTTTTCTTTGTATATTCCTTTTGGTTTTTCTAACTGTTTATTAATTATCTCCTTAGATACATCTCTAATTTTTTCTATTTCCCTAATTGTTTTGAAATTATTTTTATAGTCTTCATATACCATGATTTTATAACTTCCATCTTCTTCTATTATCTCTCCTAAACATGTTCCTCTTTTGTTTAATATTCTATATTCACCACTTCTCCTTTGAACTGTATGAATATCAGCATTCCACCTAAGAGTCATAAAATTTTCTTTTTTTAGTCCACTAATTAAAAATTTCATATTTTTGGCTATTAAGAGATATTTAAAAAACTTGCCTTTGGAGATTTATAGAATTAGAATTATTTATAATTTTTCAGAGCTTCTTTGACATTCTTCAATAATTGGGACATTGAATCTTCAAGTTGCTGTCTGTTTTTTGTTCCTGTGCACACGAGTTTTCCGTTGCTGAATAAAAGAAAAGTTGCATTTGGTTCTATTAATTTGTAAACCAGTCCTGGAAATTGTTCAGGTTCATATTCTGTATTTTTCATTTCAAGAGCTAAAAAGTTAAGATTTAGTTTGAGATTTATTGTGCCTGATGCAACTATGTTTTGAACAGTTATTTTTGGCTTTGTTGTGATTTTAACATTTATTTTTCTTAATTGTTTTATAACAGCGTCGATAACCTGCTTAACCTGCGCGATTGATTTTGTTCCTGTGCATACGAGATTTCCTGATGAAAAAACAAGAACAGCTGATTTTGGTTCTTTGACTCTGAGAACTAAACCAGGAAAAGTTTCGGGATTGTATTCGGTATTTGGTTGTGTTCTTGCTAATTTTGTAAGGGGAACAGGTTTACCAAGAGATGCTGTGGCGACGATGTTTTGGATTTTATAATTGCTTGTTGAAGCCATTTTCTAATAAATATTGGAAAAATTCATTTATAAAGGCTTTGTTAGAAAAATTATCCATACTTCCAGTTCCGCTTTTGTTTTTCAAAATCTTTTTCCACTTCTTTCATAGTTGTTATGTCTGACGGAGAACGATCTGGTCTGAGTGCTGTGAAACGCGGAAATCTAAGGGCAAAACCAGAAGAATAATTCGGAGATTTTTGTATTTCCTGATATGTAACTGAAACAACAATTTTTGGTTTTATCTTTACGCTTTTCCCTTTTTCTTCTGTTATCAATGGCTTAATTTTTTCTGTAAGTTCTTCAAAAGAAACTCCCTGTTCTTTCTTCTCTTTAAATCCTGTTCCGACTTTTCCTATTTCTAAAAATTTATCTTTATCTCTGCATGATAATATGAAACTTGAAATCCAGCCAGAACGTTTCCCTGTTCCATATTCACCACCTGTAATAACCAAATCAAAATCACGTTCTTCTGGTTTTATTTTTAGCATATGTCCGACTCTGCTTCCGGGGTTGTATTTAGCATCAAGATTCTTTATCATAACTCCTTCCTGATTATCTCTTAATGCTTTTTTATAAAATTCCTCTGCTCTTTTTTCATCGCCGGTTATTATTTGTCTGGAATGAATTATTTTGAATGGATGACTCATGATTATTTTTTTAATTAATTCTGTTCTTTTTTTAAACGGTTCATCGAGAAGAGATTTTCCGTTGTAATATAAAACGTCGAAGACATTTATTTCAACAGGTAGTTCTTCAACAAGTTTTTCAATATCATATTTTCTTCTTATTCTCTGGCTTATATTCTGGAATGGTTTGTATTCTTTTGTTTTTCTGTCAAATCCAACTGCTTCTGAATCAAGAATGAAAGAATTTCCTTTTACATATTTTCTGATGTAATCAACAACCTCTGGAAACTGCTTTGTAACATTTTCCAGCCTCCTTGTGAACAGCATAACCTGATTTCCTTTTTTATGTATAACGAGACGAAATCCGTCGTATTTGTATTCAATTGCACACGGCTTTCCGACAGCTTCAAAACCTTCTTTTATTGTTTTAACTTTTTGAGCGAGCATAACTTTAATCGGTTTTCCAATTTCAAGTTTTACTTTGCTAATATCTTCTATCTTTCTTTTTTTTACCAAATCAAAAATTGCAGCAATATCGTTTGATTTATTTATTGCATCCTGAATTTTTTTTGCAGATTCTTTATCGCTATTAAAGAAGGCTTTTGTCATTGCTTCCTTTATTGTGCTTTCTTTTAGTCCTATTCTTAAATCTCCAATTAATGTTCTTACAAGATAAAGTGCTTCTATTGGTGATGCAGAAGTTAACAATTCTGTTATCAATGAAATTTTTTTATCTACTGTTCCTTTGCCTTCCAATTCAGGAAGTTTTCTTAAATTCTCTAAAACTTTTTTTGTAGTTAAAATATGACTTTGTAATGTTGATTGTTTTTTGTTTTTCGTCAATTTTTCTGCAACTTTTCCCAAATCTCCGAGTGATTTCCATTCATGCACGACTTTTTCTTTTTCTGTTCCTGTTGCTTTTGAAATTGCTTTTATTGTAATCTGGTTGCTTATTCCGATTTTTCTTTCGTCGTATTCAGGGTAAATATCTCCTAACAATAAATATAAAACTTCTCTGTCAGATTCAGGAAGTTCTCTTAAAAATTTAGAGAGAATTTCTGTTTTTTCCAGACGTTTTGTTGTTGAAGAAAGAGTTTCATATAACTCTGCAAGTTTCAAATATTTCAAATTAATTCACCTCTTAGATAAATAGAAATAGCGGTTTTTAATCTTATTTCTTTTTGGAGAAGAAAAATAAAATTCCTATTACTATGGGAATCATTGAAATTGTAAAAAATGAAATTAGTTGCCTGTATGTATTAAAAACAATTATTGTTCCTATTCCTGCTAATCCGAATAGAATTCCTCCAATTTTTGGTTTAAACCATGCAAGAATGAGACAACCTGAAAAAATAAATGTTGGTAGAAGATGAATAAAAAATCCGATTCCGAAAGGAGTATCCAATGCAAATAAACTAATAAAAACTATAAATAGAATAGCTAATATTCTCGGAACCCACATAAATTTATTTTTCTTACTTTTCTTGCGCTTTTTCATTCTGTCAATTCTTTAACTTCCTGTTTTGCTTTTTGATTTTCTTCAACTTGTTCCTTATCCATCTTCAAGAGTAAAGTTTCAAATTCTCCTACATGCGTCTTTTCTTCTTTTGCAATATCCAGAAGAACTGCTTTGATATTTTTGTCTTTTGCTTTTGCTGCAAGTTGTTCATAAAGATTAATTGCAT
>CAZPUY010000029.1:0-5225 GCA_964589905.1 Candidatus Woesearchaeota archaeon | reverse complement strand
AAGTTAAGGAAACAAAAATCTGGGGCCCGTCATCAAAATTCTCAGGACAAAAAGTCGGATTAAAACATAAACTAAAAGATTTGGACGTCGTTGAATTTAAGACGAGATAATATATTTCTAATAGCAATAATAGATTTAAAAAGAAAAAAACAGATTAGTTTGTGAAAATAGATTGGGAGATTATTAGTAACGGGATAGTGTCTTTGGTATTAGCAAATATAGGATTAGTTGAATTAATAAAAAAAGATTTTTATCAAGCTATTTTATACATAATTTTGGCCATAACTATTGTTATATTTACAAATAAAAATTCGCAAATAAAAAAAGATGAAAAAGAAATAGAAGAATTAAAATCAAAAATAGAGCAAATACAAAAAAAATCTGAAATTGATGAGAAAATATTAAATACATTAAAAGATATTATATTTTTAAAGAAAAATGAACAAAAAAGGTAGATTCGGTTCCGAAGATATGTTAGAAATAATAAAGATAATTATAATTGCCATAATTGGATATATAATAATTAAGGCTCTTTTAGGTGTTGCTTAACTATAAGCTTCTTTCCCCAATTTTTCCAGAATCTTTTTTTCTTTTTGTATTGGTTTCAAAATTTTTATAATCTCTTCGCTGACAGCATTTTTCAAATCCAAAGGATGTAGTTTTTTAGAAACAAAATCTTTTTCAATCTGTTCATAATTATCATAAACCAAATCCCCGCCATATTTTTTATCTCTTTTAACAATAAACTTATCTTTTTTATCATGCTTTATTGTCATGATAATATATTTCAAAAAAGCCATGATTCCGTTATCAGGGTTTCCTGCAACACATTCGGCACTGTTTATTTTCTTTTTTATCGTTGGTTCATCATCAATTAAATCTATTTTGGATTTTTCATCAGAGGCAGACATTTTTTTCCCAACCAGTCCAGGAATTAAAGGATTTATAATTTCTATTCTTGAATTGTATCCTATCTTCGGCAAATTCTCTCTTGCTAAAACCATTATTTTTCTCTGGTCTGTTCCCCCAAGCTGGCAATCAACATTAAGATATTGTTCATCAACAGCCTGCATTATTGGATAAATAATTCCAGCAAGTTTAGGATTAT
Organism: Candidatus Woesearchaeota archaeon; assembly: GCA_964589905.1. Lineage (GTDB taxonomy): Archaea > Nanobdellota > Nanobdellia > Pacearchaeales > GW2011-AR1 > RBG-13-33-26. The sequence continues at coordinate 4,117 of CAZPUY010000029.1, read as the reverse complement.
CTCCCATCTTAACAACATCCGAAGCTGCTTTTGTAGCATCATGAATTGAAACATGAGAAGACATCTGCAAAACATCATACATGTACTCGGGTTTTAATTGCATTTCACTTCCTTTAATTATTTCAAGTTCTTTTATATCAACACCAATGGATTTTATCAGCAAAGGGATAATATTTTCATAATATTTATATCTTTTTTCAACAATATTCCACGGCACATTATCAAGTGCAGCATGCAAATCTGCCAAGAGAATCTTCACACGAAATCCTGCTCTGAGAAAATCAGAAATTTTAAGTGCAGGAAATAAATATCCCATGTGTGGTTTTCCCGTAGGTGCAGTTCCCCAATATATTACAGGTTTTTTCTTTTTTTTCAAGAGTTCCTTTAATTCACTTTCTGTAATTATTTCGTCTGTGTTCCTCTTAATTAATTCAAATTTTTCGTCTGCATTCATAATAATAAGATAAATTATTAATTATTAAAGTTTTCTGGCATAAAATATATGTTAATAGAAATTTTAATTTCAACATTAATAGGAATTCTTGCAGGAACATTCACAGGACTCACACCAGGCATTCACATAAATCTTGTGGGTGCAGTTTTAGTCAGTTTGTCTGCAACATTTTTTTCAGGAGTAATTCCTCTTTATCTGACTGTTTTTATAGTTTCTATGGCAATTAGCCATACCTTCATAGATTTTATTCCTTCAATATTTCTTGGCTGTCCAGATACAGAAACACAGCTTTCAGTTCTTCCAGGACATGAATTGTTGAAAGAAGGAAAAGGTTACGAGGCAATTATGCTTACAGCCTATGGCGGACTAATCGCAATAATTATTTTCATTTTCATCTCTTTTCCGTCGTCATTTATCATTTCTAAATTATATAATTCTATTCATTCAATCATGTTCTGGATTTTATTAGGAGCTTCTTCCATATTAATTTTTACAGAAAAAAAGAGAGCAACTTCATTTTTTGTTTTTGTGATTTCAGGATTTTTAGGATTGTGTGCATTAAATATTGATATTAAAGAACCGCTTCTCCCGCTTTTAACTGGCTTGTTTGGAAGTTCTCTCCTTGTTATTAGTATAAAAAATAAAATTGAAATTCCAAAACAGGAATTAATTTCTCAGAAGTACAAATCAGTCAAACCATTTATTGGTGCTCTCTTGGCATCTCCTCTCTGCGGGTTTCTTCCTGGACTAGGAAGCGGACAGGCTGCAATCCTAGGAAACACAATTGCAAAAACCGACAAAAAAGGTTTTCTTGTTTTAATCGGAGCGACAAATATCTTGGTTATGGGTTTGTCATTTGTTTCTTTGTATGCAATCTCAAAAACGCGGACAGGAGCCGCAGTAGCAATTCAGGAAATAATAGGAAATCTCTCCTGGAAATTTTTATTATTAATTTTATTTGTAGTTTTGTTTAGTGGAATAATCTCTTTTTTTCTCACAAAAACTCTGGCAAAATTCTTATCTTCCAAGATTAACAGAATAAACTATTCAGTCCTTTCCACGATAACTTTAACTTTTCTGGCAATAATTGTTTTTGTTTTCTCAGGTTTTTCAGGACTGCTAGTTTTAATATCTTCAACTCTGGTGGGAATTTACTGCAATTCTCTTGGTGTAAAGAAAACACACATGATGGGATGTTTGCTTATTCCCACAATGATTTATTATTTGTTTTAAGATTTTTTAAAAAATCTTTTTAAAAAGGCAATTTCTTCATCTTTTTTGCATTTTTCTGCCAAATATCTAAGAATAACTCCTGCTGTTAAAAAACCCCAAAAAAGTATTAAATCTAAACTAGATATAACATAGTTTTCTTTAGCTATTATATATCCTACAAAACCTGCGTCCAATAGTATAAAAAATTCTCCAAATACCATAAGTAATACATAAGGTATATGATTTTTATTTCTCATATTCTAAAACCATCTCCCCAAATCTTCCTGCTTTTCAAGTTCTTTTCCAAATATACTATCTATGTTATCTTTCACAATCTGAAGATTTTGTTTTATGTAAGTTGAGAGATTATATCTTTCAGCAAGTTCTATTGCAGGTTCCAAATATTTTTTTATTCCACCTTCATTAATTGTAAAAATTATTTTCCCGCCACATTTAGTGCAAACTCCTGTCAGTGGAGGACGCCTCATAATTTCATTGCATGCCACGCATCTAAAACCCTGCATGGAAAATTTCCTTAAATTACCTTTCAAATCTTTTAAGAAATGTCTGTCAATAATAAGTTTCGCAGTTTCAGAAGTATCAACAGCTCGGATTTTTTCCACAAGTGCCATCTGATGACTAACTTTATCCTGCATTGTTTCAAGAAGTTTATATGAGGAACAAACAACCCCATCATTAAAATTAGATGTATCGTGAGTATGTCCGATTCCGACAAAAGGATTTTTTCCGTCTCTTAAAAAACTCCTGACATTATCCATTTTAACTTCTGATGAATGTTTTTTCTGTTCTGCAAATTCATAAAGTTCAAGAGGATATTCATTAACAAGTTCAAAATCAAGAATCTGGTCATCTACTTCTCCGGGATCAATCTTTGCATTTAAAACAAGTGGTGCATCCTGTGTTCCTCCCCGATGCCCAGGTAAAAATTTTCTTGAAAAATTAAGAAGAACATCCCCTAATAACATAACTGCCGCTTCATCTCCGTCGCAATCTCTCCTTATTGCAGCGTGCATATATGGAGATGCCAAAAGTCCAAGTGTATTTGAAAAACCAATAAATCTGCAAATAACACCCGCACAATTATGCGGTGCCATGCAAACCCCAATCTGCCCGATCAAATCATCTCTATTTTTCACATTATAAAATTTTTTCATATCATAAAAATTTCTCAATAAAGAATCAACAAAATTACAAATTCTAACAAAAACATCATCTGCTTTTTCATCAAGAGATTCTGGTGAACTTGGAAGAATTATATCATGGGGCATCAGTTCAATAATCTGTTCTTCATCAACCAAATCATTTCCATGAATATCTTTGTCATAACCTAATTCTTTTAATTTTTCTATGCTTACAGAAATCTCCTTGGGTTTGAAAGAAACAATCGGCAGTTCAGTTGCATCAAAACGAATTGTTCCGTCTTTGTTAACCTGCAGATTATACATCGCTCTCAAAATCCCTTTGCAAAGATTTTCCATGTCATGATTTTGTGAAGAAGTTCCTCTCACACCTTTAATTAACGGAGGAACATCTATTTTTGAAAGTTTCAGTTTTTCAATTGCTTTATCAAAATAATGTTTAATATCCAAATCCTTTGTGATATAGTTCTGGGCTTTTTGGTGTTCTTTGCATACTTCAGGTGAAAATTTGCCACAATTCTCACAATAGAAAATCCTTTTGCATTCACTACCACAATTCTCGCAAATATTATATATTGTTTCTTTTTTGCAATTTTCGCAATAATAAAGAGGAAATGTGCTTCTTACTATTCCTATTTCATATGCTGCCTGCACGCTTCTTAATCTTCCGCCTTCTTTTCCTACAGGAAATAAAATATTAGGACTTCCGACAAGTTTTCTTAATTTTGCTTTTTCAGGCCTCCCCATTCTCGCACCAATGAATTCTCCTGCTTTATCTTTAATTACAAATTTAGAAACCAAATTTATTATTTCAAGAATAGTTTTCTCTGAATTGAATTTGCTTTCATCAATAAATTCTGAAAGAAAAGTTTCTTTATTTGCAGGAATATCAATTCCAATATTTATTAATAAAGCCCTGCTATTTATTTTATTAAGAACAACATTTTCTATTGTCACATCGTGTTCAATTCCTAAAATCTCAATCGCTCTTTTTCCTTGTTCAAATTTTTCCTGTTCTGTTTTGTTATATGGAAAAATTATTTTTCCGTCGGTATATCTCGCATGTTTTAGCCACCTGATTAATATCAAAAATTGTTCCATGGATATTTGTGTCCAGTAAAAAATATAAAACGGATGAAGCGGAATGTTAAATTTCTCGCTTAATTCAATTGCCTGCTCAAAGGTTACATCATGATAATTTATCTTTTTTTCAGATTCTGGATTTTTTTTCCTTAATTCAAGATTCCACCACTCTTCCACATATCCTGGTTTTATCAGATTTGCGTTTCTG
>CAZPUY010000028.1:0-5452 GCA_964589905.1 Candidatus Woesearchaeota archaeon | reverse complement strand
ATTTCTGTTTGCAACATCACTAAAAGGAAAAAGAATATCACCAAGATAAATTATTTCATCAACATCAGGATACAATCTTTTTGCCTCTTCTTTTGTTCTTATTTTTTTCACACTTCCATTAAATAATTTTACTATAGGCCCTTCAATTGAATCGCAGGGTGTTACAACACACCCTTTAGTCGGTTTTTCTATTTTCAGTTGAGTTCCTGTTGCAATAAAAGAATCTGAAATTGCCATTGTTGCTGGATGCATGGAAGTCGCGCTAAATCCTGAAACTCTGCTTCTGCCATATCTAAATCTGAATGCTCCTGACCTTGAAGGATGTCCAAAAACAGGTCTGCCGGCAACCAAATCCTGAATATAAGTCGGAGAATCTTCAGTTTTTCCAACTTCTCTTTTCTCATGCAATTTTACATAATCTTCCAAAAAATCCCAGCCAGTTGAATTAAATCCTTTTGCTTTTATTTTATTAAGAAGTCTCAATCCTTTTTTCGCTTTTTGTGCAAGTCCCTCTGAAAAAATAAGACACATTCCGCCACGAATAAAATTTGTATCAACTCTGTTTAAATTTTTATAATTTGAAACTTCTTTTTTTTCTGTCGGGTCTCCTGCAATCTGAATTGGCAAATTTTGTGCTAAAAAAGCAGCCTCTTCTTCAGTCGGCAAATACTGCAAATTTGTGACATACTCATGATAATCATAATTCTCTGTAACATATCTTTTAACTTCCTCTTCAGTCGGGTCATATTTTGCATATCCAAATAATTCACGAAGATAATCTATCAGCATCAGGGCAGTGCAACTTGCAGTAGTTCCTGCGCTCCTTATAGGTCCTGAAAAATAAACAATAAAATATTCCTTATTATCTCTTGTCTTTCCGAGTTTTAAGCCGGTATATCCCTCAATTGGACTCGAAACAACACCTAAAGTCATATATGCAAAACCAATTCTTATTCCTGCATCAATTGCTTCAAACAAACTCGCAAACTTGCAGAATTTTTGTTTGGCAACTTCCTCAGCAATTCTAAAAGATACAGCTAGATTCAGTTTCCCGAATTCTTTTTCCAATTCAATTATCCTTTTAGCAATTCCAGAACTTTCCATTTGCGGATAAATTGTAGAAATCAATCCAACAACTTTTTCAGCCATGTTCATAGCAAGAGGAATTTCAACTTTGTCAACAGGATCCAGTTTTTTCACTCTCGCTTCACTCGCTATTTTATACACTTTCTTAACTTCTTTTTCTAAATCTGTAAAATATTTGTTTATGTTCATTTTAATTTAAAATTTTATTTAATTCTTTAAAATTATTTATAACATATTTGGCTGCTTTCTTTGTATCATTTGTTTTTGGATCATATGCAACACTAATTCCTGCTGTTTTAAAACAAGAAATATCATTTTCATTATCTCCAACATAACAACTTTGTTCTGGTAAAAAATCATATTTTTTTAATAATTCTAAAAATGATTTTTCTTTGTTCCATAAAGGAATAATTTTTTTTACATTGCCCGTAATAATCCCGTCTTTTGTCTCTAATTCAGTAGAAATAGAAAAATCAAGATTTAATTCCTTGGCAACCTCATCAATAACGACATTTAATCCTGAACTTAAAAAACCTAAAAAAAATCCGTTCCTTGAATTAACAAAGTTTACAAATCCAGGAGAATATGGAAAAGGTTTTAATTTATTAACTAAATTAATTGATTTCCCACTAAATAATTTAACTCCTTTTTTAGTCATCAATTCTTCTTTTTCTTTATGATGATAATAATTATCAAGTAATTGATTCAGTTCTTTATTAACGCCGCAAACATTTGAAAAAGCATCCCAGCTACTATTAAAATTCCCGTAATTAAAATTACAGGCAGTTCCGTCAAAATCAAAAATAACTATTTTTATTTTATTTTTCATTTTAATTTAAATTCTTCAATTCTTTTTCCTCAAAATCCAAAATTTTAATCGCTCTTGTCTTTAAATTGAACATCGGAACTTTACAGAAATCAGGCTCATTTCCCATTTTTTCCTGATAAGAAGTTTTGCTTTCCCACGTCGAAGTTGAGATAGTCAGAATATTATTGTAATAAGAAACAGCGCTCTTATGAGTATGGGCTGAAACAAAAATGTCGGGAATTTTTTTTATTAGAAGTCCATCTTCTTCTGAAGGAAAATATTGTGTGGAAGAATGGCTTGGTGCTAAATGTCTATTCCTTAAAAGATATGCCATCACTTTATCCGGAGATTTTTTCACTGCATGTTCTGTGATTAGTTTTGGAATAGTATTTGCATAATAATGAAAAGAAACACCATGATATGTCAAAACATCAAAACCAGAAAAATTATCTGTAGAACCTATATTTACACAAGAAGGATTTCCCGTAAGTATAACATTCTTTAGATCATAAATGCTCCAGGCATATCTTTCATTTAACAATGGTTGCGGTTCCATAAGCCGTACACCGTCGTGATTTCCGGGAGAGATTATTATTTGAATGTCTTTTCTTATCTTGGACAGGATATTAGAAAGCCTTGTAAATTGTTCCTCTATATCTTTTATTTTTAAATCTCTTTCCTGATTAGGATAATTACCAACTCCTGCAATTACATCTCCAACAAGAAAAAGATATTTTATTTTTTCAGTTTCAGGTGTGTTTGGAAATTTCCCATTAAGATAATCGACAAATTTTAAAAAACTATTTTCCAAAAATAATTTGCTGCCAAAATGCAAATCCCCCAAAAATAAAGCATATTCTTCTACAGGAGATTTTTTTCTTTCCTGAAGAATTGAATCCGGAAAAACAATATTATTAATAAAAATAATTTCCCTGTTTCCAAAACCACTAAAGCCTAATACAGAATCAAGACTTATCTCATTCGCCTTTTCATAAAGTTCCTGATTACTCTGATTTATCAAAAGTCTTATTTTTCCCGTCAAATCTTCCACTTCAAGAAGAATATTTCTATTTTTAGTAACTGATTTATTTGAAACAATCCCTATCACAGAAACTGCCTGCCTGCTCTCAGAAAGTTTATTTATAGAAACAAGATTTTTTAGAGAAGAATTTCCCTGCAATATTTTTCCAAGTTCTATTAATCTATTCCTAAAATATTTTGTAAAATCACCAACTTCCAATTTTTTAATATTATTTAATATTGGAGATAAAATTTTTACCCTGCCAAAATCAGCATTTATTTTTTCTTCATCCACCATTTCTTTTCCAGAAGAAGATAAAAAGATTTCGGATTTATTTATCTCAGAAAATTCTTCAGAGATTTCTATACTTAAACCAAGTTTTATTTTCAATTTTTCTAATTTCCTACGATTTTCCTGCGGAAGAGCCGAAAAAATCTGGAAAACCTTATCCCTGTTTTGACTAAATAATTTTTTCGTAATAATTCTCTGATTTGTTGAACTTTTAATTTTCTCTATAATTAATTTAATGGACTCTGTATCTTCTCCGGATTCATTGAATATCTTTAAGATTTCATTGTCCACTAAAAAACCTTTTTCCAAACAAAATTTAAGTATTTCCTGCGAATTCATTTTCTCTCCTTTTTTATTATTAACTATAATCTAAGGAACCTTTGATAATTTCCTTGGCTTTTTCTGTGATATCCTTTGTAATTGCAAGTTTAATTTCCCGCATTCTCCCACCTCTTCCTTTTGAGATAACATTTACTGTGATTATTCCAAGCATATCAAATTCCTGAATTATATCGCTAACTCTCCTTTGAGTAAGAATTTCCATTTTATTTTTTAAGCAAAGGTCTCTGTAAAAATTATAAACTTCCCCTGTAAAAAGCGGATGATTTTTTTGCCGTTCAGAAAGTTGAATTATCGAATCTAAAACAACCTGAAATTGTTTGGGTTCTGATTTGATAACATCAAGTATTTTATCCCTTTCAATTTTGTCATTTGCTTCATCAATGTATTTTAGATAAATTTTCTTTGAACTATCCCTTTCTGCCAATTCTCCTGCTATTCTTAACAGATCCAATGCTCTCCTTGCATCGCCATGCTCTCTTGCAGCCAAAGCAGCGCATTTTGCAATAACTCCCTCCTGCATAACACCTTCCTTGAAAACATCTCTTGCTCTCTTAGTTAGGATGTCCTGCAGTTGTAAGGCATTATATGGGGGAAACACAATTTCTTCCTCTGAAAGAGAACTCTTAACTCTTGGGTCTAATTCATCTAAAAAAGTGAGATTATTGCTTATTCCAACAAGACATATCTGGGAATTTGTAAGCTCTACATTAAGTCTAGTAAAATTATAAAGAAAATCATCAGAAATTTTTTTGGTAGTCTGGTCTATTTCATCTAATATCAGGACAACTGTTTGTTTTTCTGAATTTATAGTATCAATAAACTTATCATAAACTGACTGTGTCGGAAGACCTGTCGCAGGAACTTCTCCTCCAAATTTCTTGATTAATTCAGCAAGAATCCTGTATTCTGTATCAGAAACCTTTTTTAGTTTGCAGTTCAAATATTCTATCCTTAGATTAAAATCAGCGTCTTTTTTTACTCTTTTTAATAATTCATCTCGAATATATTGTATTGAAAGAGTTTTTCCTGTTCCTGTTTTCCCATAAAGAAAAAGATTGCTTGCTCTTTCCCCCCTTAAAACAGGCGCAAGTATAGAAGCTATTTGTTTTATTTGTTTGCTTCTGTGAGGAATATCTTCTGGTTGATAAGTATTCTGTAATATGGACTTATTTTTGAATATTCCATTATTATCAAAAGCCTCAAATATTTTGTCAAGTTCATTCACCATTTTTATTCTCTTTTTGTAATAATAAATAATTGTCAGGATTTTTAAACATTATTATGTCTCACACTTCAATTTCCTATGGAAAATAAAACAATACTAAACATTTCCAACGATATTTTTTGAAATTAGTATATAAATAATTATAACTACTAAAAAAGAAAACACCTTTATTTCTAATGGAAATTAATAAACAATAGAAAATAAAGATAAATATTAAAGATAAAATTTTCATAGAAACTAATCTTTAAAATCTAATTTATTATATTTTTTTGTTTTGTATTGATTTACTTATTTTATGTATTATATTATATTATATTATTATTTTTTAATATATTATATATTATATATTATATATATTTTTATAAATATAATAATAATAAATAAAATAAAAAATTTCTTTTTTAAATATTTCCATAAGAAACCAAGGAGTCAGGGTATTTAGCCTATTTTTATCATTGGGAATATATACTCCTAAATCTATTTGATTTTACAGAAAAGTTTATAAATTATTTACATCTATTTTTCATATGCAGGGAAACAAAAACACTTATCATTCTCTTATAGGAAAAATGATTGTAACCAAGGAAGGAAAAAGATTAGGTTTTGTTAAAGATATAACTTTTGAAACAAGATCTGGAGAATTAATAAGCATTGTAATTAAAGACATAACTCCCTATAC
>CAZPUY010000027.1:0-5511 GCA_964589905.1 Candidatus Woesearchaeota archaeon | reverse complement strand
ACGGGTTTCCGCTTCGTATCGTGGCCGAGGACTATTATGGGCACACGTGGGTCAAGTACGTGTCCGAAATGAAACTGATAAAGGCGGGGTAGTCCGTTTTCAATGAGTGTTGACGATGAAGGTTGCGGTAAATGAGATGAGCAAACAATTTTTATATGAGATCAAGAAGTATCCAACCCAACAGTTTATTCGACTGGTCTATTTCTGTACGGAACAGGGGGCGTGCAACCTGGATCAACTGCCTGCCGAACAGATGAAGGCCTTCGAGGACGTCCTCAATAGACGAGGATCTGAAGGTTGGGAACTGGTGCAAACCTTCTTCGGATCCGACGGCGTGGTAACCATATGGAAGCAGGAACTGAGCTGAAGCAAACACCCGGACGCGCTAATGACTTGATATCCCAAATTTTATATTCAACGTAAATCTACCATCATGGGAAGAAACCCAATTCTGTCCGCCGGGGCAGAAACCGTTGGCCGTCGGACGGCCAGGGGGAATTTGGAGAAAATCCAGAAAGGAGGTGACACATATGCCTGAATTCGCAACACCATTTGCAGGTCTGGTCAGCAAACGAAGGCTCACGGAAACGGAGCTGGTTAGGGCCATACGATTTGCGATCGCCGCGGAGTATGAGGCCGTTCAGCTCTATACCCAGCTTGCAGACTCCATTGATGACGACCGTACAGCCAGAGTTTTGAAAGATGTGGCCGACGAGGAACGTGTCCATGCGGGAGAATTCCTGAGACTGCTGAGAGACCTGGCACCGGATGAGCAGCGCTTCTATGCCCAGGGGGCGGACGAAGTAGAGAAGATATTGGAACAAGCCGGAGCTAAAGGAGGCAAAGGAGTTGAAAAAGAAAAGGGAACAGAGACCCACCTGGGAATGCCCTACTGCAGGCAGGCCGCAGACCCTGAGCATGCACGGGGATATAGTGAAGAAGAACCCTGTGACGACAGCAGGGCTGTCTCTCAGGAGGAAATCGAAAGCAAATAGAGACGAGGTGCCCTTATGACTGCAACTGACCTATTCAGGGCCAGCGAGATGCTGGATATGGCGGTTCGGATCGAACATCAGGGGTTGGAATTCTATAAGGCATGCCTGGACTCACAGGCGGATATCGAGGTAAAGGGGGTATTTCAATACCTAATGGAACAGGAAGAGGAGCACGCTCGTGTGTTCTTTTATATGAAGGCGGAGCTCCGGGATGACTACGCGTTGCCGGAAAGTTACCCCGGGGAATTGAAAGATTACATGGATGCGTTCGTCAGAGGGAAAGTGTTCAAAGACCCGGTCCAGGCCGAAGAAATCGGAAGTGAAATAAACGATCCCTTAAAGGCCATTGACTTCGGTCTTGAAATCGAGAAGGCCTCCATCTTGTTCTATTCGGGAATGAAGCAGTTCGTTCGGGAATCGGGCCTTGAAGAGCTGGACCGGATTATCGCCGAAGAGCAGCAGCATGTGAGGCGTCTCTTGTCCCTTCGAAAGAAAATGCAAATCTGAGGCAGGGAATGGATCAATCCTGATGCCAGACCGAATTAAAAAATCTTACCGGGTGCTCTCGAAAAAGGCCCTTCTGGATCTCATGGGACGCCTTATGGAAGGGAAAGCGGTGATGGGTCCGCGGGAACGGCCGGATCAGCCCGGATTTCATTTTTTCGATCGGGTGGAAGATCCCGACGATCTGACCATGGACTACACCACCACGACCCTTCCTCCCAAAAAGGCCTTTTTCGCTCCCACTGAGACCATCTTGACCTTTACCCTGGGAGATCCGCCCAAGGCATCGGATTGCCGGGGAGAAGATCCTTTTGTGCTGGTGGGCGTACACCCCTGTGACCTGTCCGCCATCGATGCCCTGGATCGAGCCTATGCCTATCCCCCCCCGGACCGGCGATGGCAGCATAACCGAAGACGCGCCGTCATTATCGGGGTGGACTGTCTGCCCGACGCGTATTGTTTTTGTGAGCCCTTGGGAATTTCCCAGGCTCGCAAACCGTGTGATCTATTTCTCACACCCATTCATCGGGGCTATTTTGTGGAAATATGCTCTTCAGTAGGCGAAGAGGTTCTGAGTCAAGGGGAATGCACCGGGGCCGGGGCAGAAGACCTGCGGGATGTCCTGGATTGGCACCAGCGAAAACGAGAACGGTTTACGACCCATTTGGACGCCGATGCGGAAGAGCTGGCGAACATTCTGGAAATGGGTGATTTTAGAGGGATCTGGGAGGATATCGCCTCACGGTGTTACAGCTGCGGGTCCTGCAACACCACCTGCCCTGCATGTTTTTGTTTCAATATGGAGGATGATTTCGACTGGACCCTGAACAGCGGGCTGAGACGACGGACCTGGGATTCCTGCCAGTTGGTTGATTTTGCAGCAGTGGCAGGGGATCATAACTTCCGGGGAGAACGGTGGGAACGGGTCAGGCACCGCTGGCATCGAAAGTTTCTTTATCTCTATAGAAGGTTCGGCCGACCGTATTGTACCGGCTGTGGTCGGTGCAGCCGCGCCTGCACGGCCGACATCAATATCGTAGATGAGACCAACCGTATTATTTCGGTCTTCAGGAAAGGAACAGGGAATGACTGAGTCCAGGGTGTTGCACCGGCACTCCTCCGATTACCCGTCCTATCTTCCCGACCTGGCAAGAATCACTCGGCTTCGACAGGAAGCCATGGATGCGGTGATTGAGCTGGAAATGGCGCACGGTCGGCGACTCGGTCACGTGCCCGGCCAGTTCGTTCAGGTCTCCATGTTCGGATATGGCGAGATCCCGATCTCGATCTGTTCCTCAGCCGGCCGATCAGGGCGGTTCGAGCTCTGCGTCCGCCCCGTGGGTCATGTCAGCAAGGCCCTCTACCATGCCTCCGAAGGAGATTGGGTGGGAATCCGGGGGCCTTTCGGACGTGGATTTCCTGTGGAAAACATGGAAGGCAGGGACATCCTGCTTGCGGCAGGGGGCATCGGATTGGCCCCTCTGCGGTCACTGATCCAGTACATGCGGGATCACCGGCAGGAGTACGGTCGGATCATACTGGTGTATGGGGCCAGAAATCCCTCTTTGATTCTCTTTAAGGAAGATGTCCGGACCTGGACCCAGGATCCGGGCATGGAGGTGTATGTGACCGTGGACGAGGCGGATGAAACATGGGCCGGACGGACCGGCGTTCTCACCGGTCCCATCAGGGAAGAGATCGAGATCAGTCCCATCCATACCATGGCCGCGGTGGTGGGGCCTCCGGTGATGTACCGGTTTGTGGCTGCGGAACTGCTGGCCAAGGGGATGAGCAGCCGAAAGATTTTTTTCTCTCTGGAACGCCATTTCAAATGCGGAATCGGGAAGTGTGGCCACTGTCAGCTCAACGGGATTTATGTCTGTCAGGATGGACCCGTGTTTCGCTATTCCGACCTGCTGGGTCTATCGGAGGCTGTGGAGGCATGGGCGCCCGAATAAGGGTCCAGATACAAAACCGCCTGTGGGCGAATACCGAATGCTTATGACACATACGAACCAAAGACCGCGAATCGCCTTTTTTGACTTTGCCTGTTGCGAAGGGTGTCAGCTGACCGTGCTTGAACTGGAAGAAAAGCTGATCGAACTATTGCGTCATGCGGAGGTGGTCGAATGGCGGGAAGCCATGAGCGGAACAGCGGATTCCTATGATATTGCCTTTTGTGAGGGGAGTATTACCCGAAAAGCGGACGTAGAGCGGATCAAGAAGATCCGTAAGACCGCGGGGACCCTGGTGGCATTGGGAAGCTGTGCCGCCATTGGGTGTCACAATGCCCTCAAGAACCGTTGGTCCATGGAAGAAGTGCTCAAAGTCGTTTACGGAAACGAGTCTCGACTTTTTGACACCATTCCGGCCCGTCCCATCACCTCAGTGGTCGGGGTGGATTATGAAATCTTAGGGTGCCCGGCGAGCCTTCCCGAAATCGAGCGGGTCATCAAGTCTATTCTGACCGGTCAAGAACATCCCCTTCCCAACCAACCCGTCTGTGTAGAGTGCAAACTGAATGACACCCTCTGTGTGTTCGAAAAGGGGGAGGTATGTCTCGGACCGGTTACCCGTTGCGGCTGCAATGCCATTTGCACGGCTTATGGGGATGCCTGTCACGGTTGCCGAGGGCTCATGGATGGGGCCAACCTAATGGCCGCGGTCAAGGTGCTCACTGCCGATCGACTCCATCCCATTATGGACGCTGTAGCCCGCCGGTACGGGGTGGGCCCGGAGGAAATCCGTTCCTGGTTTACTCTGTACAATACACCGCAGTTACAACTGGAAAAGGAGCCTGAAGCGGAATGACCGGCACCCACATCCACATTCACCATCTGACCCGCGTGGAGGGTCATGGGGACATCACCGTCACGGTTCGGGACGGCTCCCTGGAGGAAGTGCGGTTTTGTGTAGTGGAAGCGCCTCGCTTTTTCGAGGCCTTTCTGCGGGGCAGAGCGTACAGTGAAGTGACCCATCTGGCCTCCAGGATATGCGGGATATGTGCGGTGAGCCATCGAGGCGCCTCTCTCAAGGCCACCGAAGCAGCCTTTGGTATGAAGATTTCGGATCAGTCCGTCCTCCTCAGGCGACTGGCCTTTCACGGAGAGGTATTGAGCAGTCATATTCTCCACATCTTTTTCCTGGCGCTCCCGGATTATATCGGCGTGCCCAGCCTCCTGCACTCGTTGGAGAAGGACCGGGATACGGTGCTTCGGGCCATGCGCTTAAAACAGGCGGCTTATGATCTTTGCAAGTGGGTGGTCGGCCGGCATACCCATCCGGTGGCCATGAACGTGGGGGGCTTCCCTTTCGTCCACAATATCGGACAGCTGGCACCATTAAGGAAGCAACTGACCACGAGTATGGAGGACATTCGAAGGACGGCATCTCTGTTTAATTCCTTTTCCGTACCGGGCTTTGAACGGGAGACGGAATTTGTATCCTTGAGTCATCCTGATCAATATGCGTTCTATGACGGAGATGTTATATCCAGCGACGGCAAGAAGGTCCCGCCCCATCAATACAACGACCTCATCCATGAATATATTGTGCCCTATTCTACGGCCAAGTACGCTCGCTGCAGCCGCCCCGAATACATGGTCGGAGCACTGGCCCGGGTAAACAATAACTTCCAGCATCTAAGCCCGTTCGCCAGAGAGACCGCAGAACTGTTGGGGCTGACCGTACCGTGTTCGAATCCATTCATGAATACCTCGGCCCAGATCGTGGAATGTGCCCACTGTCTGGAAGAGAGCGTTCAGATGATCGACCGCCTGATCGATAAGGGTATTTGTGGTGAAGAGGAACAGGTGGAGACAACGCCTTGCGCCGGCCGGGGGGTGGGAGCTGTAGAAGCGCCGCGCGGCATCCTGTTTCATGAATATGAGTACGATGCAAAAGGAAAATGCGTATCTGCAAACCTGGTGATCCCCACGGCCCAGAATCTGGGCAACCTGGAAGCCGACATGCGGGCCTTCACGCCCGGCATCCTCCACCAGGAGGAGGCCTC
>CAZPUY010000026.1:0-5814 GCA_964589905.1 Candidatus Woesearchaeota archaeon | reverse complement strand
AAACATTTGATTTAGGCGAAGAAGATTCAGTTTTGTTCGGATTTAATATTTCTTCCACAGGAGGTAATCTTGTAAGCGACATTTCAGGTTTTTCTTTTGATTTAATAAGCAATAATCCTGAAACAGAAAAATTCCCTCTGGCAATTGATATTTTAAATAATGGAGAAAAAGAGTGGCAGGCATATAATTCATCAGGAAATTTTGGGGGCGAATATTTTGGATGTTATGTAGGAATTTCAGGAAGCACAACCAAAGCAAAAATAATCCAGACACCTTATTGCGAAAAAATATCCCTTTCTCAAACTCCTGAAGTTGAAATAGGCGCTTATGTAAATTATGTGCAGGGAACAAAAACAGTTCCGTTTACAATTAGTATCAAAAGAACAGACAGCCTTGATACTGTAAATTGCCAGGCAACTGCAATAGGAAACACACCGAATGAAAGAATATCATGCAAACCTTCAAATTTTCACATTAATGAAGATGGAAATTATTTTGTATGCATAAAAACTACAAATTCCGCGGATATAAACAAATATGAAATTGCTTATGAACAAAACAACCCCTGCGGTTTTAGCGGAAGTTACAGCGGGACATATAATTATGATTTTGAAATTTTTGCAAGACAGGCACAATATTCTTCATCGATAAGTTTTACATTGAATAACACAGAATTGGAAAATTCCGGAAGTTCGATAAACATAAAATCATATATAAAAAATTATATTTCAGACAGATATAATAATGATTGTTCAAAAGGATGCGTAATCCCTGTTAAAATTTATTCTGGAGTCGTGCAACATATAAGCATTTCAAATGCACAGATAATATATTCTGCCGGACCGACAGTTACAACAAACGACATTTATAGTTTAACAGAAACTCCTGCAAAAATAAGTTCAGGATTCCAAAAATTATATCTTGATGAGGCAGGATTTAAAGTTCCCTCAGAATATGACGATTATACTTTTTCTCTTAGTCTGGGAAATGAAGAATTGTTCTCTGAAAAAATTAATGTCATTGCTCAAACGCTGGATATTTTATCACTAAACCCCACAACTACTGCAAAAAAATATCCTACAAAATTTAAGACAGAGGTAAGTTCTGTAAACAGCATAGTAAAATATATATGGGATTTTGGAGACGGAAATGTTACAAGCACAACAACAATCGGAGAAGCCAGCCATACATATAATGAAGTGGGAAAGTATCTATTGAAAATAACAATTAGTGATAGTGGTGGGGGAAATTTTTCAAAAGAATTTAATATAGATGTTGCTCCGGCTTCGCAGATTGTTCCGATTTTACTTGAAAATGCAGAGATAGATATTGCAAATATCAAGAGTCAGATGGCAAGTTTTTCCCAGTTTGAACAGAAAAGTCTTAATGATGTATTAACCCTTGATGAAGTTGAAAGCAAGATAATTGAATTAAAAGATGATGCTTCGCAGGCAACTTCTGATGGAGATTGGGAAGCAATATTGGGTAGTTTATTAGAAATAAAAATCCCGCAATTTGTAGCAAAAACTGTTGATAGTGAAGGGATAACATTTTATCCTGAAGCAGAAAATCTTGATTTAGACATATTAAAAAAAATCAGTGGAAGTGATTATGAAACAGATAAAGAAAATGCATACAGAGAGGCTATTCTTGCATGGGATGTGGAAAACATAGATGCTATTTTAAAATACAGCGAGATATCAATGATTTATGATAATTATGAAGATGCTTCAATAAAAGTCTTTGATTTTGAAATTACAAATAAAGGCTCTGATTCTTCGTACTTCATAATAAAAAATATGGAAAACCTGATATTTGGAAAAGATTATTCAGAACAGGAAGATGATGGATATGTTTACATAGAATTAACCGGAACTAAAACAGATGTTGCTTTTTCCACAACAGAAGATGTTGACTTTATCAGTCTCCCTGCATTTATTTCTCCTGGAATAAATAATTTAGTGCTTACAGGCGGATGGAGTCCGTATGAAGAAACAGGGGAATTAAAAAAATGGATATTTTTTACAATTATTGTAACATTGGTTCTTTTCGGCGCATTAATTATTTGGGGGATTCTTCAATTATGGTATAAAAGAAAATATGAAAATTATTTATTCAAGAACAGAAACAATTTGTATAATCTGATGAATTTTATAGAAGTTGAAAAGAAAAAAGGGATTGATGAAAATGAAATCAAGAAAAAATTAAAGAAATCCGGATGGAATTCAGAACAGTTAAGATATGCTTTAAGGAAATACGAAGGAAAAACAACCGGACTTCCTGAAATAATATCTATAGGAGAGATATTAGCAGAGGCTAAAGAGATGAAAGAAAAAAAGAATTCCCAGGATAAAACATGATTATATTTCTTTCACTACTGAAATATTTATAAAGCAATACGACGGAATTATAATATGGCAATAAAGATTTTTAAAAATTTCTTCAAGAGGATTTTTTCCAATCTTTTTAAGAATAAAAGAGAGATTAAACTCGGATTTTACGGACCACCTAATGCAGGGAAGACAAGTTTGGCAAACAGAATCTGCAAGGATTTTACAGGAGAAGAAATAGGAAGTGTCAGCAAAGTACCACATGAAACAAGAAAAGTTCAGTTTAAAGAAAAAGTAGACATAAGTTACAAAGGTAAAAAAATGGTTTTTAAAATGATAGATACGCCAGGAATTGCCACAAAAATAGATTATGAAAATTTTCTTAAATATAAAGTATCAAAAAAAGATGCCAAGGCAAGAGCGAGAGAAGCTACGCAGGGTGTTATTGAAAGCATTAAATGGCTTGATGATATGGACATCGTAGTTGTTGTGCTGGATGCAACTGAAAATCCGTACAACCAGGTTAATATAACAATCATAGGAAATCTTGTCGCAAGAAAAATTCCTGTTTTAATTGTAGCCAATAAACTTGATTTAAAAAAATCAGACATAAAAAAAATCGAGGCAGCATTTCCTGAATATGATGTTGTGGGAATAAGCGCTAAATTCGGAGATAACCTTGAAGAGTTTTACGAATCAATCTTTAAATTATCAAAAAAGGTTTAAAAAGAATATTTTATTATTTATAAAATGGGGAAGAAAAAAGGAGGAAAACATTTAGGGAATATAAAGGGATTTGCAATTCAATTTCTGCCATATTCTGAAATTAGGGAGTTAAACAGCGACGACAGGATAAGAAAAATACTTAATATAATTTTTGGAAATAATATTCTAATTTTACAGGGAAAGTTAACATCCAATGAAGAAGCAAGATTAATTGGGGATACTATGGCAATGATAGGACATATAAAAAATTTTAAGGGAATAGAACTTGCAGTAATTTCCGGAAATGGAAGAGATAGTTTTTTCGGAAAAATGACAAGAGGAATTGCAAATGTCCTTGCAGGAGGAGATTTTAGTTCTATAACAATAATAGGGCCTGCAACTATTGTGAAGGAAATGAAGCGAAATCCCAAAAAGATTGAGTTATTGCTGAACAGGTAAATTCTTTTAAATAGTATTTATTTTTCTTAGAGATGAAAGCATCTGCATGTGGACTTGAAACCTTTATCAAGGATTTAACTAATAAAGAGATTGTATCTTTAATTCATAATCCTATTAATGGAAGTTTAAAATTTAGGGAAGTTTCATCTGATAAATTCAGAGAGATACCTTTTGAATTGAAATATAACAAAAATCAGAAAGATTTGGTTAAAGTGGATTTAATCCCAAAAAATGTATATTTTGGAGAAGTAGATAAAATAATTTTTTCAATTAATAGGGATTATTATCATGAATTGATTGACTGTGGAACTGCAGAAGGTGCAAGATTTTTCTCAAGAGTTGGAAAACTTTATTTATATTCAAAAAACCACAAAGATTTATTTTAAATTTTATCTTATTATCATTCAATTACGGAAAACATTAAATACTTCCTGATATTTTCTTAATCATGCCACACAGATGCGTGCATTGCGGAAAGTTTTATCCTGCAGGAAGCAAAGAATTACTTGAAGGATGCAGCGAATGCGGAGGACATTTCTTTTTTTATGTTAAAGAAGACCAATTAGAAAAGAGCGAAGATACTATTCAGATTCCTGTGGAAGACAGAAAAAAAGTTGAGAAGGAAATAAGAGAAATGGCAGGCATCACAGAAGAAGATGCTCCTGTAATTTTAGACATAGAATCTGTGAGAGCTGTTGGAGCAGGAAAATTTGAAATTGATATTGTAAATTTATTTAATAAAAAAAGACCATTGATATACAAGGTTGAAGAAGGAAAATATATAATTGATTTGGCTTCAACACTTCAGCAAAATGTAAAAGATTTGAAGGAAATAAAAAAACCTGAAGATTAAATTTTTCTGATAAATTAAAAATATAAAAAGCCATTTTCATATTTATAGATATGGGGAATGTTAATCTGATTTTAAAAAATGTTCTTGAGAAAATAGAACCATCAAAAGAAGAATTGAATTCTATAAAAAATTTTGTAAAGGATTTTATGGATAATCTTAAAAAAAAGAAAATAAATGCCGAGGTTTTTATTGGCGGAAGTTTTGCAAAAGGAACCATGGTAAAAAAAGGATTATATGATGCAGATATTTTTATGAGATTTGACGAAGAATACATAGGGAAAGATATTTCAAAAATTACTGAAAAAATAATCAGGCAGGTTATAAAAAAAGAGAAAATTTCTGTAATACATGGCTCAAGAGATTACTTCAAAATTGAACCTGAAGACTCAGATTTTTTTATTGAGCTGATTCCTGTAATGAAAGTAAAAAAACCCAAAGATGCAGAAAATATAACTGACTTGTCTTATTTTCATGTTAATTATATAAGGAAGAGATTGAAGACAGAAAAAATGCTTGATGAAGTAAGATTAGCAAAGGCTTTCTGTCATGCGAATAAATGTTATGGGGCTGAAAGTTATATCAGCGGATTTTCCGGATATGCGATAGAATTATTAATATATTATTATAAAAATTTCCTGAACTTTATTCGGGCAATGACTAAAATAAAAGACAGGGAAATAATAGACATTGAAAAATTATACAGGAACAGGCATGATGTGGAGATAAATATGAACAGTGCAAAAATGATTTCTCCGATTATTCTGATTGACCCGACTTACAGAGAAAGAAATGCGCTTGCTGCACTTTCAAAAGAAACTTTTGAACAATTTAAAGAAAGATGCAAAAAATTTCTCAAAAATCCGTCGGAGAAATTTTTTGAAATAGAAAAAATTGATTTGGAAAAAATAAAGATAAATGCAAAAAAGAACAAAAAGGAATTTATTTTATTAAAAGCAGAAACAGATAAACAAAAAGGAGATGTTGCCGGAAGCAAACTCATAAAATTTTACAGACATCTAAAAGATGAGATAAATAAATCTTATGTTATTTATCAGGACGGATTTGATTACAGCGAACAAAAAGATGCACAATTCTTTTTTGTGGTAAAAGACAGAAAAGAAATCATTTTAAGGGGGCCTGATACAAATGACAAGAAAGAAAACATAAAAAGATTCAGGCAAAGGCACAAAAATATTTTTGAAAAAAAAGGGAAATTATATGCAAAAGAAAAAACAGAGAAAAATATTAAAGAATTTATAAAAGAATGGATGAACAAAAATTCTGATAAAATGAATGATATGCACATTACTGAATTAAGAATTGAAGATTAAGAATTTTACTTCTCTCCAATCACTTTCTCAAACAAAGCTGAAAAAGCATTTGCAAAAAATTCTGAATTTAACCAGATTGCAATGTCTTCTTTTCCCTGATTTCTGGACAGGTAAAATAATATTTCTTTTTTGTCTA
>CAZPUY010000025.1:0-5979 GCA_964589905.1 Candidatus Woesearchaeota archaeon | reverse complement strand
GGAAGAGCTCCTTATTACTTAATTTTTGAAGATAAAAAGTTAGTAGAAGCAGTAAAAAATCCTTTTGCAGTTGGAGGTGGAGGAGCTGGATGGAGTGTTGCACATATGTTAGCAGATAAAAAAGTTGAGTTAGTTATTGCAGGACGAGCAGGCCCAAACATGGAATTTGCTTTAAAAGAAAAAAAGATTAAGTTCAAAGAAGCTTCTGGTAAGGTTTTTGATATAATTAAAAAATAAGCCTGCAGACTCTTGTGGTCTGACATGTTTCATTGTATTTGAAGTTATGAAGCCTGCAGAGAGATTTGAACTCCCGACCCTTTGCTTACAAGGCAAATGCTCTACCACTGAGCTATGCAGGCGCGAGGACACCAAGGTTTCCTTCGCTTGATCTTCCTTTAAATTACTTAGAAATAAATACTTTAAAAGATTTCTTATAAGATATAATACATAAAATTATTTCTCTTTTGCTTCTAAAATTCTAATCTCACATAAAGCTAAAGGATATATCTTTTTCAATTTCAAAGATAGAGGTTTTTGAATCTGGTTTTTCAGAATTTCATCAAATAGTTCATATGATGTTTTATCTTTCACGTAATTTATTAGTTCTTCTTTTGTTTTATTTCTCAGTGCTTTTCTAACTGCCCGTGATACTTTTCTTCTTGTTATCAAAAAAGGTTTTATTTTCAAAACAGCATCTTTGCATTCTGCAGAGAAAGAATCCTCGACGTAATCTGTTCCTTTTCTCATCATTCTTTTAAGGAAGTAAGGCAATAAAACTATTTTCTTAGGGATTGTGGTTGCTTTATCTTTTTCTATTTTAACTATTAGAGTAAGCATCATGCTTTTCCCTTTTAGCATTCTCGTTAAATCGTATTTCAGGAATCGTCCTTCAAGTTCTGAAACTTCATAAGCCTGCAATTGTGTCTGCTTATTTGCAATCGGAATGTCGACGTCAAAAAATTTCTTTTTTCTTTTTGCTTGTGCCATTATGCAAAACCTCCCTGGTTTTGTATCTGTGCTGAAATGTTAATTTTTGTCATTTTATTCTTGTATTATTTTTCCTGTTCTTTTACCTTTTTTTTGATATTTAGATTTTCCGCATACTGAGCATGTATACATAATGTTTGTCTTTTTTGTGGTTTTTGATTTTCTTTTGAATTTTGAAACTGCGGGTTTTGAGTATTTTCCTTTGTTTCCAATTCCCCTATTTGAACCTCTTAATTTTGCTCTTGCAAGAGACCCTCTTTTTAGAGTTCCTCTCTTTGCCCCTGTTGACACTAACTTAATTTTCTGTTGTGTTTGTTTTCTGCAATAAGGGCAGAATCTTTTAGTAGTTTTTGGAATTTTCATGGAAATGGAGAGAAAAATAGGTTTATAAAATTTAGCAATTGATTTTATGGCCCCACCAGGAATTGAACCTGGGTTTTGTCCACGTCAAGGACATGTCTTAGCCATTGGACTATGAGGCCGGGTATTATGAATGCAGAAATATTTAAAAAGATTATTCAACAATTTTTATTATGGCAAGAATGGGTGGTGTTTTATTTTTTTCAAGTTTGATTGTGGGATTATATTTTCTTAATCTTGGACTTAACTTTATTACTATTCCTGAATCATTTTCTTCGGCGAATAAGTGGATAAATATCCTCGGCGGAATTTTATTAATCATCGGCGGATTTTTTGCGATGAGGGCAACTTCCAGAAGAGTAAGATAATTTTATGCTATTTTCCAATAAGATTTATATATGTTATTTCCATTATTTTTTCTATGGATAATAAGAGAGATGATGTTCGTTTTTTCTGCAATTTTTTTTCCAAAAATCGGAAAGGGCAGATTACAATTTTTATTATTATCGCAATAATTATTGTTGCTGCAGTTGTCATCTTTTTGGTTCTAAGAGGAAGTTTAATATCTAAACAAATTCCTGCAAGCATACAGCCGGTTTACAATACTTTTTTGTCCTGCCTTGAAGATAAAACTAAAGTTGGAATTGATATTCTGGAAAGTCAGGCAGGACATATAGAATTGCCGACAGTTGAACAAGGTTCATATTACATGCCTTTTTCTTCCAGGCTTAATTTTTTGGGAAATCCTATTCCTTATTGGTATTATGTTTCAGGAAGCAATATCCAAAGAGAACAGATTCCTTCCTTAACTGATATGGAAAATGACTTGGAAAAATTTGTTGAATATAAACTTAAAGAATGTGATTTAGAAAGTTTTTATGCAGAAGGTTTTGAGGTTATGTTCGGAGAACCTAAAGCAGATATTAGTATTGAACAAGATAAAGTTAGTGTTAGTTTAGACATGCCTCTTACAATTACAAAAGGTGAAGATACTGCATATGTAAAAAATCATGATGCCAGTATTAATTCAGAGTTTGGAGGATTATATGATTCTGCTGTGCAGTTATATGATTATGAACAGGAAACATTATTCTTGGAAGAATATGCAGTTGATACAATGAGGATTTATGCTCCTGTCGATGGAGTTGAATTAACATGTTCTCCTCTTGTTTGGAATGCTAATAATGTTTTTGATGATTTGGCTGAAGCAATTGAGCAGAATACTTTATCTTTGAAAACAAAGGACGGGGATTATTCTTTGAATAATCCGGATAATAAATATTATGTTGTGGATGTTTCAACCGGCTATAATGTCAGGTTTATTAATTCCAGAAATTGGTCTAATGTTTTTGAAGTTTCACCGAGCGATTCCGGAATTTTAATTGCTGAGCCTCTTGGAAATCAGCAAGGTCTCGGAATTTTAGGTTTTTGCTATGTGCCTTATCATTTTGTTTATAATCTTGCTTATCCTGTTTTGATTCAGGTTGAAAAAGGCGATGAGATTTTTCAGTTTCCTGTAACTGTGGTTGTTCAGGGGAATGTGCCAAGAGAATCTTTGGATGTTAATGCAGTTGGGGTAGAAGAAGGGGTTTTCTGTGCATATATGGAGACACCTGTAGAGGTTAATGTTTATGATAATAATCTTAATTACCTTGACTCAAAAATTTCTTACAGATGTCTTGAGAGCACTTGTGATATTGGGGAAACAAAATCAACAGGATCGGTTAATCTAGTATTCCCTCAATGTGTAAATGGTTATGTTGTTGCAAATGCCGAAGGATACAAGGAAGGAGAAGTTCTTTTCTCCAGTGTTAACGGTGGAAGTGTTGAAGTTCTTCTCGATAAATTATATGAAAAAGAAATAAATCTAAAAATCGACGGAAAGAATTACAACGGAGAGGCTATCATACTTTTTAAGGGCGAGGATTCTTCTCAAACCGTTATTTATCCTGAACAGAAGAGAATTAATTTAAGCGAAGGGCAATATGAGGTTCAGGTTAGTGTTTACAAGAATTCTTCTTTAAAGATAGACGAAACAACACAAACACAATGCATTGATATTCTTCAATCAGGTGTCGGAGGAATTCTTGGTCTTACCAAACAAAAATGTTTTGATATAACTTTGCCTTCTCAAATTATTTCAAATGTTCTTTCTGCAGGAGGAACACAGAATTATTATCTTTTGGAGTCTGAATTAACAAACTCAAATATTATAGAGATTAATGCACCAAGTTTGCCTTCTGTAACTTCTCTAAAAGATTTACAGGAAAATTATGTATTATTCGATGAAAATAAACTTGATATTTACTTTAAATAAAATGAGAAATAAAAAAGTTCTTTTCGCAATAATTTTAATATTCGGAATTTTGTTTAGTCTTTCTTTTGGTTCTTCATATCTGCGTTCAAGTTATGGAAGTTATTCAAGTTCTTCTGGTTCATACAGCAGCACTTATGTTTCTGATTCTTCAATGTGTGAAGCAGGACAGGATTTTATGATACAGGTTTCTCCTCTTGGATGCAGTCCTTCTGTTGTGAGAAGTGATTTATTAGAAGAACAAAATGTTCCTGTTTTTTGTCAACTTGTAGCAACTAAGATTAATCCATTGATTGAAGTTGAAGCAATTGACAGCATTTCTTTTTCAGGAGATTATCCTGATGGAGTTTCTGGTGTCGGTTTTCATCCTGCACAATCAGCATTAGGAACAAAGAATAAACTTAATTCTGCTGTTTTAGAAAATATTGGATATGTTGTGGTTGTTTTGGAAAAACAAAAAAATGCCTCGGCAATGCCGGATTATATTCAGGGAACTTTGACTGCAAGCATTAGTTATGATATTGAGGACGCTTACGGAATAGGCAAATCCACTTTTTATCTTCCGGTAATGAGTAATGATGAATGGGATGACAATAAAGTTAAGTATAGTTTTTGGAAAGGGAGAGGATATTTAAGAGCAGAAGATGTTGAAGCTGATGAAGCAACTGTTTCTGTTTATGATGATACACAAAGAATTTCAAGTGTTTCTTTAAAAGAAGGAGAAACTTCAAATGATATTTATCTTCCTGGTTTTGATTGCCTTGCAGGTTTGAAATTAAAACTTACAGATGTTACTTATCCTGATACAAAAGCAAAATTAGAAATTAATGGAGATATAGTTGAAGCAGGAGAAGGAGAATCTTTTTTAGATGGAAGATGCACTGTTAGGAGTATTGAGAAAAATGGTTTGAATGAAAAAGTCCAGATTAGATGCAAGGATGACGAGGGTGTTACAACTTTTAATTTGATGATAAACCCTAAAATTAAATTAAATATTGGTGGAACAGTTGGAGAATACAGCGTCGGGGACAAACTTTATGCTTCTAATTCAATTGGGAAAAATGTTTATTTGGGTTATGCAGGAATAGCTGAACATACTGCTGATACTGACTACATGTATATTCGTCTTTATGAAACTCCACAGAATGTTGAAACTTTAAGCAGTAGTGACCTTGCAAAGATTGCACGATATGATAGTTATTTTAGGATTTCAAAATCAGGAACTATTGTCAATGTAAAAAAAGCCGGTTTAATAGTTCTTAAGGGAATTATTGGAGTATCACAGGAAATTGGAGAGAACATAATGAAGGGAAATTATTACGAATTTCTTATGTATAAAGAAGATGGCAAAATTGTTTCTAAAAATTTTTATGGGAAAGAAATTTCAATTGTTGGTTTTGCTGATCCTCTTGATTCTGCATTGAGCGGGGAAACAAAAACAAATTATGAAAATGCTATGGATGATTATGATACGATTATTAAGAGTTTTTCCGGGGAAAAAGAAAATCCAAATATAGAATCTGAGGAAACATTGGGAGAGAAAGCATTGCTGAAAGAAATAGATTTGGCTAAAGAAACAAATCAGAAAAAGACACTTATTGAATTGTGTGAGAAATTCAAATCGAGATATCCTGCTTCCAGTTATATTAATATTTTATACAATAATGGGCTTGGAACATGCGATTATTTTACTAAACTTTCAAGTTCGAGCACAACGATGCAGGATATAACTATTAACGGACAGGTTAAGTCAATTTCTCTTGAAGGAATTTATGAACCCGGTATTGAAGATTATAGTGTGGAGGTTAGCATTAGCGGAGCAAGAGATGAATGTGAGTCAGGAGCAATTCTTCAAAAAAATGAAGAGGCTTGTTTTTCAAATAGTGAGTATGCTAAATTAACTGAATTATCAGATGATTATGCTGTTTTTGAAGTGACTGTTCAGGATGCAGATAATTCATTAAAGACAACCACATTGAAACTTGCTTTGAATAATCATCAGATTCTCGGAAAAAACAGTTATGATATTCGCCTGAATAAAATTAATCTAAAAAAGGTTGCTGTTGTTTCTTTATCTCCGAACATTAAGAATGCAGGGACAGAAACTAATTTTACTTTTAAGATTGGAATTGAGCAAAGGACTTTTGTTCTTTCACCTGAGAAAAGAAGAGAGCAGATAAAAGAACTTGATAAGATACTTAAAGATTGGGGAAAGAAATCAGAACAATTGGGAACTTTTATTAAGGGAATGAAAACTGCGTGTCTTGCCACAGGAGTGGGACTTACAATTAAGAATTTTTTTGCAAATACAGGAGGAA
>CAZPUY010000024.1:0-6001 GCA_964589905.1 Candidatus Woesearchaeota archaeon | reverse complement strand
GATAAGGAAATTTTTTTGATCTTTTTATATCTATAAATCGCTATATGGATATTTAATTTCGGAGATCACATCGATGAAAGAACGAACCAAACTGCTGATTATCCTGCTGACCTTTGCGGCAGCTTATTATATTCCCTGGTCAAATGAAACAATCCGCCAATCAGGCCTTGAGGCCTTCATGATGCTCCGGGAGTATGCCAGAGAGCACGTCCTGACCTGTCTGATCCCGGCCTTTTTTATCGCCGGGGCCATTGCTGTATTCGTGTCACAGGCGTCGGTCCTTAAATATTTCGGGGCCCGGGCAAAAAAGATATTATCCTACTCCGTGGCCTCAATATCAGGAACGATCCTGGCAGTCTGCTCCTGCACAGTCCTGCCTCTCTTCGCAGGCATCTACACCCGTGGCGCCGGAATCGGCCCGGCAACGGCCTTTCTCTATTCCGGCCCGGCCATTAACGTGCTGGCCATTGTGCTGACTGCCAGGATACTGGGCTGGCAATTAGGCCTTGCCCGGGCAATTGGGGCGATTTTTTTCGCCATAATTACGGGCCTTCTCATGGCCTTCTTCTTCAGGAAGGATGACGCGGCCTGGACGGCAGGGCAGATCTATCTCCCGGATGAAGGGGAGAAGGGCCGGACCCTGACCCAGGAGGCACTTTTCATGCTGGCCCTGGTCCTGATCCTCATTTTCGCCGCTTTTGCCAGACCGGCTGAAGGCGCCACCGGACTCTGGCCCATGATTTTTGCGGCCAAGTGGTATATCACAGCCGCGCTGTTGATCATCCTGGGCTTCATGCTCAAGGGGTGGTTCCTGAAGGACGAAAGAGTGACCTGGGTCCAGTCCACCTGGGGATTCATGAAGCAGATCTTTCCGCTCCTGGGGGCGGGTGTGCTTGTGGCCGGTTTCATGCTTGGGAGGCCGGGGCATAGCGCCTTGATCCCTGAGCATTATATACAGTATCTGGTGGGCGGGAATTCCATCTGGGCAAATCTCTTTGCCTCGGTCTCCGGCGCGTTGATGTATTTTGCCACGCTCACCGAGGTGCCCATTCTTCAGGGCCTGCTGGGCGCCGGCATGGGCAAAGGACCGGCATTATTCTTGCTTCTTGCAGGTCCCGCACTCTCGCTTCCCAACATGCTGGTAATCGGCGGGGTTATGGGGGTAAAGAAGACAGCCGTATTTTGCATTATCATTGTGATTCTTTCCACTATTGCAGGAATGCTCTATGGAAGTATCATCGGATAATATGAATCTTAAAGATGTTCATCAGGAAATATTTCCATAGAGAAACAAGCTATTAGAGGTTATCCATGTCCTACGAAATGTTGATTCTTCTGTTTTTTATTTTCATGGCTGTCTCAACGATTTTCTCCATGTTGGGGCAAGGGGGCGGGGCCTTTTATGTTCCCATGTTGTTAGCGGTTTCCGTACCTTTCTATGTCGCCGCCTCTACAAGCCAGGTCCTCATCATAGTCGTTTCTCTCTCATCCATGCTGATTTTCGCCAAGGCCAGGACCCTGGACTGGAAGCTGGTACTGCTGATTGAGCCACCTACGAATTTGGGGTCTTTTCTGGGAGGGTACCTTTCCGAATATATCCCATCATATGTCGCAAAATTGTGTTTCGCGGGGGTGCTGTTGATCGGCGCTTATTTCATGTATCGCCCCGTCAGAGACCAGGTTCAACCGCAGGCCGGCGGCCATTGGTGGAATTGGCAAAGGGCGGGTGTTGCCGAGCCCTACACCATAAATGTGCTCATCCTCGTGCCAATAATGGTTCTGGCGGGATTTGTGGCCGGTATGCTGGGAGTGGGCGGCGGTTTGATCAAGGTCCCTGTAGTTGTTCTGCTGGGGGGAGTGCCCATGAAGATCGCCGTGGGTAGTTCTTCTCTCATGATCGGCATCACGGCCCTGACCGGCTTTGTTGGTCACATCCTGCAAGGCCATTTTGATCTGAAACTTGCGTTGCCGCTGGCAGCCGGTGTACTTATCGGCTCTCAAATCGGACCACGTTTCAGCGTAAAGACGGACAAAACCAGGCTCAAGAAATACTTCGCCATCATTCTGACCGCTATCTCTCTCTGGCTCATATACGGCGTGGTTCGTTAGGTTTTGTCACGGCACGGTGGAAATGGGAAAGCTGTCGATGTAGTTGCCTAACTGCATTGCAAATCGTTTTCCGAGTTTGGTCGGTACGCCGACCGCTTCAAAGTGAATAAAAAGAGAGGAGTCAAAAAGATGAAAAAAGAACAATTTGAGACCATGCAAAATTTGGCGGAAAAGGGGAAGGAAGCCGGTGAACTGTGGGATCGCATCCTGGAATCGTCCTTTGTCATCCATGGACATATCTGCGGCGGGATGCCGCTCGGCTTTCGCGCAGGGCTCGCGGCACTAAAAGCGCTTGGAGTGGAGCGAGAGTCCAACATGGCAAAGTTTGCCTTTGTCGAAACCGGAACGGGTCATGCCGCAGGTTGTTTTGCAGACGGAGTTCAGATGGCCACCGGATGCACCTTCGGAAAAGGATTGATTCAAAGAACCGAATACGGTAAATGGGCTTTTTCCTTAGTTGAGAAGACCACAAAAAAAGCTGTCCGAGTGTCGGTTAAACCTGCAGTAATGAAGCAATCCTTCGAGTCTCCCTTTGTCAAGATGCGTCACCAGGGTACCCCGCCTACGGAGGTTCCCCTGGATATCAGCAGACCACTTGTTGAGGGTCTTCTTGCAAAAAAAGATGAAGAGCTGTTCACGGTGTCCGAAGTATTCGATTACCCTTTGCCAACCGCACCTGCCCCCAGCTTCAACCTGGTGACCTGTGAGCGTTGCGGGGAAGTGGTGGCTGAAAACAAGGCCCTGCTGAAGGATGGCAAAATCTTCTGCCGACCGTGCTCGGGGTACGTAGGCGCATAATTTTCAGGGATGTGATTGAGGGAGATCTTTTTCGCCCTTGGCGATTTTGTAGTAAAATAGGTGGAAGAATTATGTCGCAAGATGAGATAACCCAGATAAAAGTCGGCGGTACTCCTGTGGGCATCATCGGGCTTAAGGTTGTCATGGAAAGCATGGCCGAAACCTATAGCGAGGGACCCGATCAGGAAATCATTGAAGAGCTCCTGAATCGCCTGTCTAAGAGAAATTATATCCCGGAAAAGGTAAAGGAAAGTTATGGAAAGGCCTTTCTGCGGGAATTCAAGAAATTTTTGGGGAAGCCCTTTGAAGAGGAGACCTCCGAAGGGCTGGTGATCAAGGTCCTGGGACCGGGGTGTGTGCAATGTGATCGGCTTGAGCAGGAGATCATGGAGGTTATGGCTGAAACCTGGATCATAGCTGATATAGAACACATCCGGGATATCAAAGAGATCGGGAAATACGGCGTGATGGGGACCCCGGCCCTGATCATCAACGGCAAGGTCAAGGCGGTGGGAAAGGTCCCGCCAAAAAACAAGCTTAAAGAGTGGTTGAAAGAAACCCAAAAGCAATAACTTCAGGATTATTTGACTGCCGAAGCTATGGGCTAAATCATCCCAAGCATTTGTGTGTTGTTTGGTGCAATACTCCATCGCTCCGACACTCCATTACTTCACTTATTAAGAGGAGGAACATCATGGAAATCAAGGTATTGGGGCCTGGATGTCCCAGGTGCGAAGCAACAAAAAAGAATGTGGAAGAGGCGGTGACCGAATCCGGTCTGAGCGCTAATATTACGAAGGTGACCGATACCATGGAAATTGCCAAACATGGAGTCTTCGGCACACCGGCTGTGGTTGTGGACGGCGAGGTCAAGAGTGTTGGCAAGATCCCCACAAAGGACGAAATTAAGGGATGGATAACCAAAAAATAACATATACAAAGGAGGTGTTTAAAGGGATGGAAAATCGCCAAGAAAAGATACGCGGCCTCGTAATGAAGAAATACGCCGACATTGCGAAGGGGAATGCCGGGGGGTGCTCACAGTCATGCTGCGGTGAATCACGTCCTCTTATCACCGTCCAGGAAATTGGAAAGGCCCTTGATTACACGGATGAGGATCTTTCCCTGTCGCCGGGAGAAGCCAACCTGGGTCTCGGCTGTGGAAATCCCATCAGCATGGCGGATTTAAAGCCGGGAGAGGTGGTATTGGACCTTGGAAGCGGGGCGGGATTTGATGCCTTCCTGGCGGCTAAACGAGTGGGAGAGTTGGGAAATGTAATCGGGGTGGACATGACCCCGGAAATGGTTCAAAGAGCCAAAACCAACGCGGACAAACTGAATATCTCCAATGTGGATTTTCGTCTGGGAGAAATTGAGAGACTCCCTGTTGAGGACAGCTCCGTGGATGTAGTCATCTCCAACTGTGTGATAAACCTCTCCCCCGATAAATCGATGGTTTTCGGGGAAATCCATCGATCCCTCAAGCCGGGAGGCCGGATCATGATTTCCGATATTCTTCGCTCTGGGGAAATTCCTGAACATATTCGAAATAATCCGGATGCCTATACCGGCTGAGTTGCGGGAGCCATTTCACCCGGGGAGGTGAAAGAAATTCTCTCCACCTTAGGATTTCAGGAGATCAACATCAGGCCCAAGGAGCAGAGTGTTAAGATCATACAAGATTGGGACGTCGGTAGAGAGGCAGAAAAGGTAGTATTTTCAGCTTATATACAAGCTGTAAAACCGGAACACGGAAGGCAAAATACAGCGCGGACGTGTAGAGGGGTTTGCTGAACAGGAATCCCTGAAAAGTTATTATGTTATTATTATGAAGGAGGTGGCATGAAAGCCAAGGTCTTAGTTATTGGATGTGCCGTGCTGGTCTTGCTTGCAGGGGGCCTCTCTTATGTATATCTCGGCGGCAGGAACAATGTAAAAGTGCTTGCCAGCGTGAACGGGGAAAAGATCACTGTGGATGGGTTCCTCCGGGAAATGGAGAAGATCCAGGAACCCGATCGAGACATGTTCAAGGAAGATCCTGCCAAATTCCTGGACATGATGATCATGAAGACGCTTGTGCTTCAGGAGGTCAAAAAGCAGGATACTCGGACCGCCAACGAAAACAAGGACGAGGAAGTGCTGATTCAGGAGTTCCTGCAACAGAAGTTCTCATCTCCACCGACTGTGAGCAAGGAAGAACTCACCGCTTTCTATGAAATCTACAAGGACAGAATGGAAGGAAGGACCCTGGAACAGGTGGCCCCAATGATCGAGCAGATCATCATGCAACAGAAGCGGGAAGAGGAGTATACTCGTTTTCTGGAAGGACTACGAAGCAATGCCGCCATTGAGATCAACCAAGAGCGATTGACTGGGCTGGCTGCCAAACCGGCCGAGGCCTCAACCAACACGGAAGAGGACCTTGCCAGAGCCCTCGAGAGCGGCAGGCCAATCCTGGTCGATTTCGGCTCGAATTCCTGCATCCCGTGCCGGCAACTGAGACCCATTTTGCAGGAGATTAAAACGGAGCAAGCGGGGAAGCTGGAGGTCCTCGTAATCGATATCTACAAGCATCAGGATCTCGCCGGCCAGTACGGCATCCAGGTCATGCCGACCCTGATTTTTTTCGATTCTACCGGCAGGGAAGTGATTCGTCGCCAGGGTTTCATGCCCAAATCCGCCCTCATGGAGGAACTCAAGAAGGTAGGAATCAGTTAAGCTCTCATTCCAGGATGTAAAAGGATAATAAGAACGGTCATTGATATGTTGAATGAGGAGATTTGTCTGTGTTTGAAAGTGTATTCCTGGCAGTAAGTGAGTGGATTGCGGGAGGCACGGCGATTGCCGCCCTGGGCTGTTTCCTGTGGGGCATAATCAGCGTGGTCTTCAGCCCCTGCCACCTGGCCTCCATCCCCCTTATTGTTGCCTATGTGGGCGGTCAGCAAACGATCGTGAAGCCGAGGGAAGCCAGTTTTTATTCGCTTGCGTTCACTTCCGGGCTCTTTATCACTATTGCTCTGGTTGGAATTGTGTGTGTCCTGCTGGGCCGTATGTTAGGGGACATAGGAAATTACTGGCAAATCCTGATCGGCCT
>CAZPUY010000023.1:0-6292 GCA_964589905.1 Candidatus Woesearchaeota archaeon | reverse complement strand
AGCCAGTCAATTACCTGTCCTGATGATGAGAAATCAGGTTCTGTGACAATTTCTATCAGAGGAAGTCCTGAACGGTTGTAATCTATTTCAGGTGTTTTTGGGTTCCATGCTGCAGGGTCTTCTTCAAGATGCGTTTCTGTTATTTTAATTCCTAAAAATTCTCCGTTTTCTCCTGTTGTTTTTGCATGTGCTCCTGAAATTGTATTTTGATATCCCTTAGGCAAATCAGGCCAACTATAATGTTTTCTTTGCCAAACTAATTTAGGATTTATTTTGCATTTGAGAATTGATGCAATCTGAAGAGATTTTTCAACTGCTGTTTTATTCGGTAACATTGGTTTTGAACCAGGTTGAGCAGTGCATACAGGACAAATGTTTGTGTTAGGTTTTGCAATTTTCAAACCATGCATTGCTTTGCACCTGCAGAAAAGTTTTTCTTTTGTATTTATGTATCCGTGAATTTCCAGCCCTATTTTTGGCATGAGTTAAAAAAGAAAAAAGAGTTTATTAAATTTTGGAGAGATTACCATTCAGGAATTCTGTTTTCTCTTCCATAATCTAATTCTCCTCTATTAACTCTTTTGTAAACATCTACTAATTCTGATCTATTCCAGCCTAACTCTTTTTTTAATCTTCTTAACCTATCATTTGTTTGAAGGTCCTTTTCTATTAAATCAAGATAACCAATTCCTTTTTGGATATTAACAAATTTTATTCCTTTTATATATGAACCTATTTTTTCAATATTTTTCTCATTTAATCTTATATATTCTTTCTCAACCCAGTTCTGAACAAGATTGCTATCTTTTATCTTATTGCATGTTAACCACAGAACAGAGCCCATGATTAATCCTCCTGCAACAATTTTCGTTAAATTATTCTTTCCCATATATTTTCATAAAAATTTCTTTTATAAATCTTCTGTTATAAAAGAATAGTTTTTTATAGATTTCCTATTTATCTTTTATATGGAGAAAACAAATGCTGTTCCGGGCGATTATGTTGAAATACATCTGACAAAATTGATTTATGAAGGAATTCTTCTGGAAAGTCCTGAAACTGAAAAAGAAATTGTTTTGCTTAAACTGGATTCAGGTTATAACATTGGATTTAATAAAAAAGATATTTTGAAAATTGTTGTTCTTAAAAAATTGAAGGAAGACGAAAAAGAATTTGAAATAAAGAAAGACAATGCCAAGCCGAATGTTGCTATGATAATCACCGGCGGGACAATTGCCGCGCGTTTGAATCCAAAGAAAGGCGGAGTTGACTGGCTTACTTCACCAGAAGATTTTTTTAGATTTTATCCGGAAATTTTTGAGAAAGTTAATGTTGCAAAAGTTGAAATTCCTTTCATGAAAGCAAGCGAGGATATGGATTTTAAGGACTGGCAAAAAATTGCTAAGGTTGCTGAAAAATTGCTGAATGACAATAATGTTAATGGTTTGATAATAACTCATGGAACTGATTTTTTGCATTATACTTCTGCTGCACTGAGTTTTATGTTAAGAAATCTGAACAAGCCGGTTGTTTTGACTTACAGCCAGAGAAGTGTTGACAGGGCTTCAAGTGATGCAAATTTAAATCTGCAATGTTCTGCTTTGGCTGCGATTTCAGATATTGCAGAAGTTATGATTGTAGGGCATGCTTCAATAAATGATAATTTTTGTTATGCAATGCCAGGAACCAAAGTCAGGAAACTGCATACTTCAAGACGAGATGCTTTTAAGGTTGTGAATGACAAACCTTTTGCAAAAATTTTTCCTGACAGAATTGAAAGAATTTCTGATTATAATCTCAGGAATACCTTAAAGGGCACAACTAAAAATAAAATTAAATTAGACATGAAATTTGAAGAAAAAGTTGCATTAGTAAAAATTTATCCGGGACAGGATTCTTCAATTTTGGATTATTATGCAAAACAAAAATATAAAGGGATTGTTCTTGAACTCTCGGGTTTGGGGCATGTTGCAACAAAAAGAGCACGAAATAGTTGGACTAAAAAATTAAAAGAAATTCAAAAAAAAGGAATTATTATTTGTGCAACATCTCAGTGCATTTATGGAAGAACCGACCCTTTGGTTTATTCCAATGGAAGGGAAATTTTAGCGACAGGAGTTATTTATCTTGAGGATATGCTTGCAGAAACTGCTTTTGTGAAACTCGGCTGGGTTTTGGGGCATAGTGAATGGAACAAAAATAAAAAAATTGTGAAAGAAAAAATGCTTGAGAATATTGCAGGGGAATTCAATAAGCGGTTAGAGGAATAATACATAAACTTTTTTATAAGATTTGTTCTTAGGAAAACATGAAAAAAGTTTTGGTGACTGGCGGAGCAGGTTTTATTGGCTCGTGGGTTGCAGATACATTAATTGATAATGGATTTGACGTTGTTGTTGCGGATAATCTTTCTTCTGGTTTCATGAAAAATATCAATCCAAAAATAAAATTTTACAATGCGGATATAAGAGACAATAAAATTTCTGAAATCTTTGAAAAAGAAAAACCTGATTTTGTTTTTCATCTGGCAGCCAAGATAAACCTTAGAGAATCTGTTGAAAATCCTGTAGAAAGTGCTGATGTAAACATTATAGGGACACTTAATCTTTTAATGAATTGTGTCAGGTACAATGTGAAGAAATTTATTTTCTCATCTACAGGAGGAGCAATGTATGACGAAAATTGCAAACTTCCTGCTTCTGAAAATGAGAAAGAAAATCCAATTTCTCCTTACGGGATTTCAAAATTTGCAATAGAAAAATATCTTGAATTTTTTAAGAAAGTTTACGGGATTGATTATGTTTCCTTGAGATACAGCAATGTTTACGGACCGAGACAGAATTCTAAGGGCGAGGCAGGAGTGATTGCTATTTTTATTGATAATCTTTTATCCGGGAAACAACCTGTAATAAATGGTTCCGGCGAGCAGACAAGAGATTATGTTTATGTAAAAGATGTTGCGAAAGCAAATCTTCTTGCCCTGGAATTATCAGGAATTTTTAATGTTGGAACAGGAAAAGAGACAGATGTTAATGAAATTTTTAGAAATATTAAGAAAATACTTAATTCCAATATTAACGAAATTCACGGAGTCTGGGCAGAAGGTGATTTAATGAGGAGCTGTCTTAATTCTGAAAAGTTAATTGGGAAAGGATGGAAAATTAAATATAATCTTGAGGAAGGATTAAAAGAAACAGTTGATTATTTTAAAGAAGGTAATCTATCTTTTTCTTTTTAATAATAATTCTTTTATCTCCTGAATTTCTTTTTCTGCTTTTTTATTTATTCTGTAATCAAATTCTGCTTTTAATCTGTCTCTCTGTGCCTGCCTGTTTTGAGACATAAGGATTATTGGTGCCTGAATTGCTGCAAGACAGGAAAGAACCAGGTTAAGTAAAATGAATGGATAAGGGTCCCATTCCTTAATCCACATTAATATGTTTGCACCTATCCAGAGAAATAAAAAAATGAAAAAACCAATTATGAAATACCAACTACCTGCCCATTTTGTTACCCAATCTGCTGCTTTTTGCCCGAATGTTCTTTTATATTTAATATAAGAGCCGTCTAATTTTTCTATGATTTCTTTTTTTATTTCTGCTCTTTCCTTTTTTTTATTTACCATAACTTATATATTAGTTTTTATTGTATTATAAATTTTTTTGATTACTTTTAGAATTATTATAACTCTGTAGGAGTTACAAATAGTAAGATTTAAATAGGAAAAAGGTGTTAAGAATCTATGAAAAGACAATTGTATGACTTAACAGATGAACCTTTTGCAATGTTTGTAAATAGAGCTTGCGCTGTGTTAAAACAAGAAGGTGTTAAATATAATCTTGTTGGTGGTGCAGCAGTTCAATCTTATATTTTGCATATGTTATCTGGGAAATATGATAAAGATATTTGTGGTTTAATTTATCATCCTGATTTAAGGATACAGGATTATATAAGAAGCACTGATGATGTTGATTTGGCTTTAAGATTCAACGGAGAAGATGATACTGAAAAAATTAGGAAAATAAATAAAATTTTGCCTAAATTTGCTTTTGAAGAAATAGCACCGTGTGAAGAATATATCGTTGAGATTAAACCAGAAAGAATCGGAGCATCAAGACCTACTTTTAGGGTTTATATTGATGAAAGGAGCAATCAGGAAGAAATAATAGCTATGAACATCAACAGAGAGAAAGGAGGGGATATTAGGAATTTAGAAAGTAAATGGTATAGAAAAATAATAGATGATTCTCAGGAATTGACTATTCCTTATAATAAAAATTATGAATTGAAAGTTGTTGTTCCAAAACTTGAACATCTTTTAGTTGAAAAAATTGCAGGTTCAAGAGCTAAGGATTTGATGGATAATAAGAATTTAGCAGACCTTTCTAAAGAAATAGGAAGGGAATTAGATTTTGAAGAAATGGCGTCTATGTTATCTCCCACAAATGAAACTAACTATCTTGGATTTTTAGGGGCACAATATCCAGAACAAGTTTCTAAATTTAGTTAATAAAATGACTCCCCATGATATTTTTCTTAAAGAAGTAGAATCAGAGTTTATTTTGAATAATTTTTTTGTAGAGAAAGAAGTTCAGATTCCTTATGGAAAAGGAGCTGTAGATATCTTGGCATGGAATGATAATTATAATTTTTATCTGGAAATTAAATCAAAACCACAATCTATTCATTCTAAAAAAGTGCAGAAACAATTAACAAGGTATAAAGAATATTTTGGAGATGAACATATTTATTGTTTGGTATCTCCAGATGCAAAAGGCAATCCAAGAATTTGTTCTTTGGATAGTGCTATTAATTGTTCATTGGAACACTGTTTTTCTAAAATTTAATAAACTCTTTTTGTTTTCTTAATTCATGTCTGAAGAGAAATTTGATTATGAGCAATTAGGATTTAAATCAGGGCTTGAAATACATCAGCAATTGGACACAAAAAAATTATTTTGTAATTGTCCTTCAGTTTTGAGACAGGATGAGCCTGATTTTGTCGTAAAGAGAAAACTGCATGTTGTTGCGGGAGAATCCGGAGAGATTGATGTGGCAGCAAAACATGAGGCAGGAAAAGAAAGAAATTTTACTTATGAAGGTTATGATACAACTTGTCTTATTGAACTTGATGAAGAACCTCCTCGTGAAATTAATCATGAAGCGCTGAAAATTGCACTTCAGGTTGCAGTGATGTTAAATGCAAGGATTTTTCCTATAACCCAGATTATGAGAAAAACTGTAATTGACGGGAGCAATACTTCTGGTTTTCAGAGAACAGTTTTAATTGCAAGAGACGGATGGATTGTTACAAAAACAGGAAGAGTTGAGATAGAAAGCATTTGTCTTGAGGAAGATGCAGCAAGAATAATTGAAAGAAAAAAAGATTCTGCAATTTACAGGTTGGACAGGTTGGGAATTCCATTAATTGAGATTGCAACTTCTCCTGATATGAAAAATCCAGAACAAGTCAAGGAAGTTGCTCTTCACATCGGAAAAGTTTTACGAAGCTGTAAAATCAAGAGAGGAATCGGGACAATAAGGCAAGACATTAATCTTTCAATAAAAGGTGGTGACAGGATTGAAATTAAGGGATTTCAGGATCCTGAAATGATGATAAAAACAATTAATTTTGAAATTAAAAGACAGGTTGATTTGCTTGAAAAAGGAAAAAGAATTATGGGGGAAGTAAGAAATGCTCTTCCTGATGCAAGCACTGAATTTTTGAGACCGTTGCCAGGAGCAGCGAGAATGTATCCTGAGACAGATTTGCCTTTACTGAAAATTTCAAGAGATTTAATTAATGAAGTAAAGAAAAATCCTCCTAAACTTAGAGAAGAAATTGAGAAAGATTTGGAAAGAATAGGACTGAATCAGGAAATGATAAAAATTTTATTTAAGCAAAATAAACTTGATGAATTCAAGGAATTGCTTGAAATTTATAATGAGCCGAATTTGATTGCCAAGATTTTATTAGTTTTTCCCAAGGAAATTGCATCCCATGAGAAAAAATCTGTTAATGAGATAAATAGGGTTTTTAATAAAGATGTTCTTGCCGATGTTTTGGAAGCACTAAAAAACAAAAAGATTTCAAGGGAGCATGTTAAGATTGTTTTGGAAAAAATTGTTAAAGGGGCAGAAGTGAGCAAGGCGATTGAATTTGAGAAAGTTGATTTGGGAAATGTGGAAGAGAAAATTATTAAGATTATAAAAGAAAAACCCGGACTTTCTGAAAAAGCATATATGGGGTTAATCATGAAAGAACTTAAAGGAAAAATTAACGGGAAAGATG
>CAZPUY010000022.1:0-6667 GCA_964589905.1 Candidatus Woesearchaeota archaeon | reverse complement strand
GGAAGTAGAAATGGAAATTGAAATAAAAAATATAGATAATATAGAAGAAGAAACAATAAATTTTTTCTCGCAGCAAAATCAGGCAGATTTCAATAAATTCATTCCTCAATTAATAGATTCCCTTTCAATTGAAAAACAGGAAGGAGAAAAAATAGAAAGTTTCACAACCCGCCTGCTTGAGGAATCCAAAAAAATTTTAAAATTCTAAAATGAAATTAAAGAAAATTGTATTAGAGAATATAAGGAGTTATGAAAATCAGGAAATAAATTTCTCAGAGGGTTCTACGCTGCTTTCAGGCGATATAGGTTCCGGGAAAACTTCTGTTCTTCTTGCAATAGAATTTGCATTGTTTGGATTGCAGCCTGGACAAAGAGGAACTGCTTTGCTGAAAAACGGGAAAAAAGAAGGAAGAGTAAAAATAATTTTTGAGGTAGATAACAATGAGATTATAATAGAAAGAACATTGAAAAGGGGCAAGACAATTTCGCAGGATTCTTGTTATATTATAATTAATAATGAAAAAAAAGAAATGTCTGTTACAGAACTCAAAGGAAAAATTCTTGAACTTTTAAAATATCCTCCGGAATTTGCAAAAAAACAAAATATTCTGTATAAATTTACTGTCTATACTCCTCAGGAAGAGATGAAGCAAATAATTCTTGAGGATTCTGAAACAAGGATAAATACATTGAGGCATGTTTTTGGAATAGACAAATACAAAAAAATTCTGGAAAATATTTCAATTATTACAACAAAATTAAGAGAAGAAAAAAGACTGAAAGAAGGAATGACAGCAAATCTTGAACAGAACAGGTTTAATCTTATAAAAAAAGAAAACGAGCTGGAAGAAAAAAGATTAAATCTTTTTTCCATTGAAAAAGAGCTTTTTGAAAAAAAAGAGACAAGAAGAAAACTTCAGGAAGAAAAAGAGGAAATTTCAAAAAAAATCGAAGAGAAAAACAAGCTTCAGGGAGAAATTGAAAAAACAAAGATTATGATTTTAAATAAAAATGAAACTGTCTTTTCAAATAACAAATTAATTGAAGTGCTAAAATTGCAGATTGAGGAATTGCAGAAACTAAAATTTGATGAATCAATGATAAGCACTCTGGAAAATTCAGTGTCGTGGAATAAGATAGAAAGGGAAAACCTTCATCAGGCAAGCATAGATATCAATTCAAAAATAAATTCTTTTAATCTTAAAATTGAAGAAAACAAAAAAATTGAAAAAAAGATTTCAAGTCTTGAAATTTGCCCGACATGTTTGCAGAATGTTGATGCTGTTTACAAAGCGAATGTTTTAAACAAAATAAGTGCAGATGAAGTTGATGTTAAAAAGCAATTGCAGATTCTCGAATCAGAAAAAAAAGACATACACGAAAAATTAAAAAAAATTGATGAAGAAATTTTATCGTCGGAGAAAAAACTAACTGATTTAAAAATTCTTAAAATCAAACTGCAGGATGTTCAGGAAAAGCAGGTTCAGATAACAAATATAGAAAAGTCAAATCTTTCCCTCGGTAAGGATATAGAAATTTTAAATCAGCATTCTGATTTGCTGGCAAATTCGATTCTCAATCTTGCAAAATTTTCCAATTTGTTGGAAATAAAACAAAGGGAATTTGATGATGCATTAAAGCAGGAAAGAGCCGCCGATATAAAAGTTGCGGAATTGAAAAAAGAAATAGAGGTTTTTTCTAACCAGATAGACGAATTGAAAAAAGAAATAGAAAAGACAGAATTAATAAGGAGTCATTTGAATTATATAACTGAACTTGAAAACTGGCTCTCAAAGCAGTTTATTTCTCTGATTTCATCTATAGAGAAAAATGTCATGATTAAACTTAAAACAGAATTTTCAAAACTTTTTGCAGAATGGTTTTATGTGCTTGTTTCAGAAAATACTTTTAACGTTTATCTCAGTGATGATTTTACACCGGTGATAGAACAGCAGGATTATGAAATTGATTATGCTTATCTTTCAGGAGGCGAGAGAACAGCAATTGCTCTTGCATACAGGCTTGCTTTGAATCAGGTTATCAATTCTCTTATGAGCAAAATAAAAACACGCGATTTAGTTATTCTCGATGAACCGACAGACGGATTCAGCGAACAGCAGCTTGATAAAATGCGGGATATTTTCCAGCAACTCGATGTAAGACAATTAATAATTGTAAGCCACGAGCAAAAGATAGAAGGTTTTGTTGAAAACGTGATAAAATTCAAAAAAGAAAACGGAATTACAAGAGTTGAAGAGACTGCATAAAATTTATAAACCCTGAATTCTCATAAAAAACATAAGAAATTATTCTATGAATATTAACATGGATACTGAATTAAAAAATTCAATCTTGAAAACAGGAACAAGTTTAGTATGCCTTATATGCAAAGACGGAGTTGTAATGGCTTCTGATAGACAGGTTACTTCTGGAGAAAGTTCTGTTGGAAATAAAGACTTTCAGAAAACTAATCCAATAAATAATTATCTTGTTATTTCTTGGGCAGGAATGGTTTCTGGAGCTCAGAGATTATCTAAATTAATCGCAGCAGAATTAAAATTAAAGGAATTAAAATCAAAAACACGCCCTTCTGTCAAACAATCTGCAAGTTTAATCTCTTCTGTTGCTTATTCTGGAATTAGGCAGCCATCAATGGTTCCTGACATAGTAGATACCTTTGTTGGGGGATTTAATGAAGACGGAACTACTGAGTTATATCACATAGGTCCTGATGGTTCTTTAATCTCTGTAAAAGATTATGATGGTTCTGGTTCTGGAAGAACATATATTTTTGGACTTTTGGAAAGGCAATACAAAAAGAACATCTCAATTGAAGACGGTGTCAAATTAGCTGTTGAAGCATTAAAAGCTTCAACACAAAGGGATGTTTTTTCTGGATATGGAATTGATGTTTTCACTATAACTAAAAGTGGAATAAAAAAAGTGGTGTCACAGGAAATTCAACCTTCATTCAAAGAAGATTAATTTTAATTTTAAATCAAATGAAATTAAATAAATTTATTATTACTATTAAAAAATAAGATGGACATTCTAAAACAAATAACAGAGCAGTTACATGGAAATATAACTGATGCAAGTTTTGAAGGAGCAAACATAGTTCTCTATACTGATAATGCTAAATTTTTCAAGGAAGGAGAATCTAAAATAAAGGAAATTGTGGACCAGATAAAAAAGAGAATAGAGCTCCGTGCTAACGAGAAAATTTTGTTAAGTCAGGAAGAAACAGAAAAAGAAATTAAAAGAATTGTTCCTGAAGATGCAGAGATTACCAATATTATTTTTGATGTGCAGAGAAGCATTGTTATAATAGAAGCAAAAAAACCAGGCATGGTTATCGGAAAACAGGGAAGCATATTAAATGAAATAAGAAAAGCAACATTATGGACTCCGCAGGTTCAGCGTTCTTCAGCAATAAAAAGCAAGATTACTGAAAATATAAGGGAAGTTCTTTACGCGAATAATAATTATAGGAGAAAATTCCTGAATTCAATAGGGGAAAAAATTTACAAGGAATGGAATCCGGAAAAAGTTGATGAATGGGTTCGTCTGACTTTTTTAGGTGGAGGAAGGCAGGTCGGAAGAAGCTGTATTTTACTCCAGACTCCGAATACAAAAGTTCTTCTTGACTGCGGTGTGGATGTCGCTTCCAGCGGGCAGGATAAATTTCCTTATCTAAATATTCCTGAATTTGACCTTAATCAGTTAGATGCAATAATAATTTCTCATGCCCACCTTGACCATGTCGGCTTGCTTCCGTATTTGTATAAAATGGGTTACAAAGGTCCAGTGTAT
Organism: Candidatus Woesearchaeota archaeon; assembly: GCA_964589905.1. Taxonomy (GTDB): domain Archaea; phylum Nanobdellota; class Nanobdellia; order Pacearchaeales; family GW2011-AR1; genus RBG-13-33-26. The sequence goes on along the minus strand of CAZPUY010000022.1, from coordinate 2,854 downwards.
ATGACTGCTCCGTCGAGAGATATTGCTGCTTTATTGGCTTTGGATTTTATAGGCGTTGCATACAAACAGGCTGCAAAACCATTATTTGATTCATCAGACATAAAAGAAATGGTAAAGCACAGCATCTGCCTGAATTACAATGAAGTTACAGATATTGCTCCTGACATAAGATTGACTTTTTACAATTCAGGGCACGTTCTTGGAGGCGCATTAGTTCATCTTAATATAGGAAATGGTTTGCATAATCTTCTTTATACAGGAGATTTCAAATATTCTCATTCAAGATTATTGGACCCTGCAATTGCAACCTTTCCAAGAGTAGAATCAGTAATTACAGAATCAACTTATGGGGCAAAAACAGATGTATTCCCGCCGAGAAAAGAGACAGAAGAGAAATTTATTAATCTAGTAAATAAAACAATTGAAAGAAACGGGAAAGTTTTGATTCCTGAATTAGGACTTGGAAGAGCGCAGGAAACTATGCTAATACTTGAAGATGCAATTAATTCCGGAAAACTGAAAAAAGTCCCGATTTATATTGATGGAATGATTTGGGATATTAATGCTATTCATACAGCATACCCTGATTTTTTGAGTAATAAAGTAAGAGCAGATGTGTTTCAGGATAAAAACCCTTTTGTTTCTGAATCTTTTGCACGTGTTGGTTCTCCTCAGGAAAGAAAAAATGTTGTTGAAGGAGGCCCATGCATTGTTCTTGCTACATCTGGTATGCTTGTCGGTGGTGCATCTGTTGAATATTTCAAGGAGTTCGCGGGAAATAAAGATAATTCTATAATTTTCGTTTGTTATCAGGGAGTTGGAAGTTTGGGAAGACAGGTTCAGGATGGAATAAAGGAAACAAGGATGATTGTCGAAGGAAAAGAAGAAATAATAAAAATAGAAATGGAAGTTAATACAATCACAGGTTTTAGTGCGCATGCTGGTAGAAATGAACTGCTTTCTTTTTTTAACAATATGCGTCCGAGGCCAAAAAGAATAGTTATCAATCACGGCGAAGTTTCAAAATGTCTTGACTTGGCATCTGCTATCTACAAACTTAATCGCGTTGAAACAAATGTTCCGAGAATTTTAGAGACATTAAGATTAAGATAATTGAAATAATTTAAAAACATCTTTTAATTTATTATAGAATGAAACATAATTTTAAAATTACTGCTATTATTTTGTTAATGTTTGTTATTGCACAATTTATCGGATTGTATGTTATAAATTCTGATCCTCTTTCAAATCCTGCTCTTTCCTGGCTGCAGCCACCAGAAATTCAGCAGCAATCTGATTTTGGAGTATATTTCACTTCAATTATTTTTGCATTTGTCATAGCAATTTTGTTATTATTTCTCCTGACAAAATTCAAAATAGATTTTATATTGAGAATTTGGTTTTTTCTTGTAGTTGCAATAGCATTGTTTATTTCATTAATAGCATTTTTTCAGGGATATATTTATCTTGCAATTCCCTTGGCATTAGTTGCAATAACTTTAAGTTTCATAAAAATTTTCAAAAGAAATTTTCTGATTCACAATTTAACAGAACTTCTTATATATCCTGGGATAGCAACAATTTTTGTTACTATTCTTAATTTATGGTCTGTGATGATTCTTTTATTAATAATTTCTATTTATGATATATGGGCAGTTTGGCATTCTGGAATCATGCAAAAAATGGCAAAATACCAGATAAATAATCTGAAAATATTTCCTGGATTTTTTGTTCCATATGTTTCCAAAAAAATACGGCTCCAGATGAAAAAAATGAAAAAATCAAAACTTAAAAAGAGAAAGATAAAAATTAATATAGCAATTCTCGGAGGCGGCGATGTTGTATTTCCTATAATAACTTCAGGAGTTATTTTGAATGTTGCCAGAAACGGAAAATTCCCTGGATTTTTATCTAGTTTGGCTAAACCTCTTTTAGGGATTCCCGGATTATTTACTGCTCTTTTTGTTGTATTCGGAGCAACACTTGGATTAACTTTATTGTTTTTATTCTCGGAGAAAAAGAAATTTTATCCTGCAATGCCTTTTATAACAGGTGGGATTTTCATTGGACTGATTCTTTCCTACTTTTTGTCCTAATTGATTAGTAACAACAAACATAAGATTTATAAATAACTTCCTTTTAGAATTTTTATGATATTAGCACAGAATTCAGTAAACAGGATTAAAGATTACTTTGATTTAAATTTGTATGAAACAAAAGTTTGGTTAGCTTTGCTTGGAAAAGGAATGGCGTCTGTCGGTGAGATTGCAGACATTTCAAGAGTTCCGAGGAGCAGAACTTATGATGTTCTTGAAAGTTTAGAGAAAAAAGGATTTGCAATAATAAAAATGGGCAAACCTGTGAAATATCTCGGTGTAAAACCACAGATAATTCTTGAGAGAATAAAAGTAGATATACGTAAAAATGCAGAAGAAAAAGTTAAAGATTTGACAAAAATAAAGGAGAGTGAAGATTTCCTTAAACTTGATGAATTATACAGAACCGGAATAAATCCTGTGAAGAGGGAAAAAATATCTGCTTCACTAAAAGGAAAATCAAACATCTCAAATTTTTTGAAAGAAATAATACAAAATGCAGAAAAAGAAGTAATAATCTGCACGAATGCCGATGAGATGGGTTCAAAACTAAAATTATTCAAACAGACAATTGATTTGTTAAAAGATAATAAAGTAAAAATAAAAATTGCTCTTTCAGGAGATGCGAATTTGATAAAAGAAATGGAGAAAAAACTCGGAACAAAAATAAAACACATAGAAATAGATTCAAAATTTTTTATAATAGACAAAAAAGAAATATTATTTTACCTGTCCAGAAATCAGGGAAAAGAAGACAT
>CAZPUY010000021.1:0-7001 GCA_964589905.1 Candidatus Woesearchaeota archaeon | reverse complement strand
AATGAAGTGTAAGTTGTGGATTCGGCACTTATACCGGGACCGCTGACCGTGATCACCGCCGAGGTTATTTCAGGCCGTAATTCGGACGGAAGATATATCGCCCTTGTCCCGTCTGCCGCGCTCCCGCTTTGAAACAGGCTGTCCAGATCGATGCCGATACGGGCTTCTCCCGCATAAGGCTCGAAATTGCATGAAACCATTATTGCCAAAAACAGGATGGTTGCACAAAGCATTACAAATAAACATGTATTTTTTTTCATAATCCCCTCCTGTTTTTAAACTCTTTCCGCCTGGGGTGATGTTAAAATTCCAGGTCGAAGATCACCAAAGAGGATGTTGTGGTTCTTCCCCCGCTTGTTTCTCCAAGACGAGTAAACCAAAAACTGGACCAGCGGAACCAACGGTATAAAAACCAGTTGAAGGGGACATCATTAGTAACGATATCCACCTCCGCCCGCTTGGAGGCCTCCTCCTCGGCGGTATGCATGTCGAGTCCATTGGTCGTCCAGACACCTTCACCGGCTCCCGCCGAGCCCCCGCGGTTGATCAAATTGGATAGTAGTACCAGCCCGTGTTTTACAAATAATTTTTTTACACCTGATTTAAACCCGGTTCCCCGTACGGAGGCGGTAGTTATGGGACTGCGCAGCTTATAGTTGTGCTTCAACCCCTCCGAAGGATTTACTTCAGCCTCCACGTGCCCGGAACGCAGAAAAACCCGCGTGTCTATCTCATCTCCGCTTCTGGCCAGCTCTTCCAGAGTCAAACGTGAAAGCTGCTTTACGGTAAGCACCGAGTGATCCATCTGCACGACGGCACTGGAATTAAATCCGGTGGAAATTATCGTTCCTTTGGGAATCGACAGACCGACCCGGGCGCCCTGCCAGGCCCCGCCCGGAAACTTCACCTCCACCTTCCCCTTTATTTGGGTTATCACCGCCCTGCTCTGGGCAAACAAAGCCGCGTGGCCGGTAAAGATAATAATTATGATCAATAAAAAAGTAATTGTTCTTTTACTCATAACATCTCTCCCTAAAAACTGAATGAAAATTCAAACCGCCCGATAAATGACATATTGGTCCCCTCGGGCATGGCACCGAAGCCGTCGCTGGTTGCGGGAATGAACAATCCCAGATTAAGGACCATACCCAGGTCGGAGTACGGCCTGAACCTCGTTATAAGATCGATCTCGCCTCCCAATACCAACGAATCGGAACCCATATCAATAACATAATCGGAGATATGACCGGTGGAAGAACGGAAAAATCCGGTGCATTTGAGTGCGGTCTGCAGATTGTTCCACATTGAATCATTTGATGACGCCAGGGGTTTCATTGAGTATTCGGCGCTTACGGTAAAAATATTGGGGAGTTGCGGATTGAATGCAATTCCCAACTCTGTTTTGGAAATGGGAATGAACATACTGGAAGTACTGTCGGAGTTGCCCTCCAAAAACATGGTGCTGTCATTATCACCGCTGGCGAACAGGACCTCTAACCCGAACATAGAAGCAATGGAGTCTCTGAGGAACCAGGAGAGCCGGCCACCGGCGGTGAAAGCCAGGATCGGGGTATACTCATATGCGCCGTTTACATAAGACAGGGTTTCCCCGGTCTCCACATACCCAAACAGATTGTAATAAAGCGAGGGCACTATGGTTCCGCCTATTCCAATACCAAAATATTGTGAATTTAAGTGCCCCCCCCGGGTGGGATCTTCCGTGGTATCTCCCGCCTGGAGAAGTTTACTTTCCTGGCGCATATCAAACTGAACCACGGCGGAAAGGCTTATATTCTGGCGCAGAAATATTTCCGGAAAGTTTAATTCGACTAAAGCAATGATCCGGGGCGCCGCAAAAAACACGTCATCCTCCGCAATATCATTGGAATCCGCCTTGGTCATAATGACCGAAGAGGTTTTTTTGAATAAAAACCCCGTATAACCGCCGGCCAAACGTACGTCCATAAACGAATTGGAATAGGTAAATTCAAGTCCGTCTACCAGATGGTTCAGGACGAATCCCGAAAAATCGGAGAGTGGAAAACGGCCGACATTTATCGCAAGCATGAAAGGGTTATCCCCCAGAATTGGGAACTCACCTTGCAGGGCAAAGGCATCGACTTCATACATCAACATATCCTGAAGCGTAAAAATATAGCTTGCCTGCGCGTTAAAGGCCAGGTTATCGCCTAAATCCAGTTGGACCCAGAGCGAAATCCTGTTGTTCTGTTCTAAAAAGTCGCCCTCACCCAGTCTGAGGGCCGTATCATTCTCGATGGTTCCGCCGAAATCAATTGCGTACGCCGAAGCGGTTATACAGAGCAGCACCGCGAGCAGTCGGTATTTCATTGTCTGTCCTCCCTCCAGGCCACTGTATTACTGATGATCTGCAGCGCCCTCTCACCGGAAATATACCGATACGGGCTGACTTTGCCGGAAATAATATCCAGGTAGGCAAGCTCACGGCAGGCATAACGCGGACCGGGGGCCAGCGAATACATGATACCGCCTTTCATATCAAAAGCTTTCATCAGCAGGTAGGCAAGCTCACCCAGTTGGATGGGCTCATCCGCTTTTTTGACGGTAATACCCCAGTTTGCCTTTTCCAGGTAGGCCAGTGCGTCGGCTACCCCGGCACGCTGCGGAATCAGATTGGCGGCCATCAGGCAGAGGTACGCGGATTTACCGAATGTGGCTTTATCTTCCTGCAGCAGCTGATCGATCAAGCGGTTTGATTGGGCCAACAGAGGACGGCTGACAAAAACCGACAGAAGAAAGCACAAACAGAAAAAAATTCCCAATTTGCCCTTTTTCACTACTTTCTCCTTATATTTTTTTATAGAATGAGCTATACTTTTTTAGATAGTAAGGAATTTATCACGTTAAAGACGAATATTCAATGTAAAAAATAAAATAATAATTAGCGGGGTGGCATATGAAAAAACGTACGCTTTTTTTACTGATACCGGTGAGTGTGGTTATTATTCTTAGTCTGCTGAACCTGACCACTTTTATGCAAACAGCGGAAAAGCGGATTTTCGACACGCTGCTTCATATCAAACCGGCCCCGCCCGAGCATAAACAGATCTGTATTATCGGGATCGATGATCCGGCGATTGACGAGGCCGGTCCTTGGCCGTGGCCGCGTAACATCCTTGCCGACGGCCTGATCACCATGAAGGAGTTGGGCGCACGTTACAGTGTGTTTGATATTGAATATATTAATCCAAGCCTGCGTACCGTAGACCCTGAACAACTTAGGAGATTGAAGGAAACCACCTCCAAAGAGTTTTCCAATATTAACGATGCCTTCACCTACCTTTTCGATCTGCTGCGATCACAAAAAATTGGCTTTCGCACCTTCCTGGAACACGCGGCCCGGGAAACCGCCATTTCACGTGATGAAATCCTGAAAAGCGTGGATACCGTGGCACGCAATAACGATGACTACCTGGGACGCTGTGCCGCTCTGTTCGGCAACGCCTACTTTACCGTGAACGTGTGGCATGAGCATGACGATACCGTATCGAATGAGGCCCGGCAATACGTGCTGGACCATATTGTTCTGAAAAATGCCAAAGAGTTCGGCCGGTTTCCACACACCACCCCGGAAATAAAACCGACAATACTCCCTATACTCCGTGGGGCAAAAGGCGCGGGGTTCACCGAGGTTGTGGTTGATAAAGACGGGGTTCAGCGCAGCATCAACCTGTTGGAAAAGTACCGGGATGCCTTTCTGCCACAGGTAGCTTTCTCGCCGCTGCTGGACTGGCTGGGGAACCCGGAAGTAGATATATATCCCGATCACCTTGTTCTCCGTAACGCGCGCCTACCGGATGCCCAAAATGAATCGACGCCCATCGATATACACATTCCTTTCAATGAAGAAGAAAACTTTTTGATCAACTGGCTTCACCAGCCCTTTTCACAGAGCTTTAAACAGATTTCATACGCGGCCTTTCTTGACTACGCAAAATACGAAAAAGAGCTGCGTAATGCACTGGCCATAATGAACGCCAACGGCTATCTGTCCTTTTATCGCGGGAAACTTGATCCGCTTACGGCCCTGGCCCATGCGGATGGATTAAAGGAAGATATCCTTTACCACAATGCCGACGCCGGCCTGATGAAAGATTACACGGCGATAAGAGCCCAGGTCTTTAAGGAGATCGGCGATTTTCTCTCCGGCGGTAATCAAGAGTTTTTACAACAGATAGACGCCGCTATCGCCGCGGAAAAAGATCCCTCGGGCAGACAACAGCTTCAGGACTATAAAAAGGGTGTTTTATCCGATTTCCAACAGACCCGTATCATCTATAATAATTTTATGAAGGTCAGAATATTAATCAGCCAGGCCATCAGTAATTCATTCTGCCTGATCGGTCTGACCAGTACGGCCACCACGGACATCGGGGTTACACCATTCGATGAAAAATACATGAACGTTGGCACCCACGCCTCGGCGGTAAACACCATCCTCACCCGGAGCTTTCTGGACAACCTTCCCTGGTGGTACAGTGCCATCATAGCCCTGATATTGAGTGTCGGCAGCGGTTACCTCTTGTATATACTGAAAAAGCCGCTGTTGTCCATTATTGTGGGCGCGGGCGTCGTAATCGCCATTATTATTTTACTCGGCGCCTTTTTTATTATCACCTCCGTGTACCTGAACGTGCTCACACCCACCATCGCGGTGTTTTTTACTTTCATCATCCTTACCTTTTTTAATTTTCTGGAAACGGCCCGTGAAAAAACCTATATCCGCAACGCCTTCTCGCATTATCTTTCAACGGACGTTATCAATGAACTGATTCTCGATCCTTCCAAGTTGAACCTGGGGGGGGAGGAAAAACGACTGACCGCCATGTTCACGGATGTAAAAAGTTTTTCATCTATTTCCGAACAGCTTACTCCGACCGACCTGGTAAAACTCTTGAACTCCTATCTCACCGAAATGAGTAACCTCGTGCTTGACCTGCGCGGCACCATCGACAAATACGAAGGTGACGCCATTATCTGTTTTTTCGGCGCGCCTATCGCTTATGAGGATCACGCACATCGGGCCTGTCTGGCGGCCGTGCGCATGAAAAAGGTGGAAAAATTCTTAAACGAACACCTGCTTAAGGAAAGCCTGAGCCCCGGACCACTTCTGACCCGTATCGGCGTCAATACCGGCGAAATGGTTGTGGGGAACATGGGTACGGCCAATAAAATGGACTATACCATAATGGGTAACTCGGTCAACCTGGCCTCACGCTTAGAGGGCGTCAACAAAATCTACGGCACCTGGACCATCATGAGTGAGAATACCTATAACGAGTGCGGTAAGGAATTCCTGACCCGCAAACTGGACCGCGTGCGGGTGGTGAACATAAAACAACCCGTCCGGCTTTATGAGTTAATAGATGAAAAAGGTGAGGCTGACCCAAAGTTAAAGGAAGCCCTGGAAATCTTTCATGCCGCCCTGGAGTTGTTTGAAAAACGCGACTGGGACAAGGCCCAGAAACGGTTTAAGGAAACCGACAAACTCCTGCCCGGAGACGGGCCTTCCGCCTTCTTTATCAGGCGTTGTACCCAATATAAACGCAAGGGACCGGAAAAAGATTGGGACGGGGTGTTCAACCTGACCACGAAATAATATTTAAAAGAAATCAGCACTGGTGGTTGTCGTGGTCACCGCGCAATGTGAAACGGTCACTGTGGCGGAGGTATCGGTCACGTTCAGCGCGGCATCCTGGCCGCCGACCACCGTATTGAAGACCGTAGCATTTGTATCGGTAATGTGCACGGTGGAGCCGGGAATATCTCCGTTTAAATCCGTATTCAGCACCATTATATGACCGGTAGCATCCGTATCACCGCTGGAACCGATCACGGTATATCCTCCAGAAGTGGCATATACAGACGAGGCCGCGTCATATGTCGCGGACCTATCATACGCCTTCTGCCAGAGGATATTTCCGCTGACGTCCAGTTTCAGCAACCAGTAATCCGTATTGGAACCGAAAGAATCGGTAATCGCTGCCACGATATACCCGCCGTCATCCGTCGATTGTACGGATTGATCCACACCGGCATCTAAAAAACGATCCGAACCCGCTCCCCCATAAGTTTTTTGCCATACTATGCCGCCGTTTTTATCTATTTTTACAACCCAGACATCCTCAGTGTGCGCGCCGAACGAAGCCGTGGTCCCGGTAAATAGATACCCACCATCAGAGGTTTGAATTATGGAATCAGGCGTATCATCTTGAGCACCACCGTAGGCTTTTGACCAGGAAACGGAACCGTCGGCCTGCAGCTTGATGACAAGTATATCTTTATTACCGGCGCCGAAGGAGTCAGTTCTGGCACAGAGAATATAACCGCCGTCCGCGGTTTGGATGATGGAATCGGCTTGATCTGTTTGGTTTCCCCCGTACATTTTTTCCCAGCTTATACCACCGGAAGCATCCAGTTTTACAACCCAGATCTCGGTAGAACCCGCACCGAAAGACGTGGTACGGCCGGCCACAATATAACCGTCGTCCGCGGTCTGGACACAGGAAAAAGGACACTCATTCCCGGTTCCTTCGTATACTTTTTCCCATTCAATGTCGCCCTGAAAACTGAGTTTCAGCAGCCAGAAATCCTCTTCGCTTCCGCCCACACTGCCGAGTGACCTGCTTTTACCGGATACAATATAACCGCCGTCATCGGTACTGTATATGGATGACGGCCATTCATTATCAATTCCACCGAATGCTTTTTGCCATTCAACATTCCCCTTATAATTCAGTTTCACCACCCAGTACTCCATGAGGATGCCGGCTGCTTGTCTATTGTAGCTGGTGAACACAAAACCACAGTCATCGGCAGCGGTAACAGAGGGTTCTCCGGTTGCGTTCAATGACAGTGCGGATCCATAGACGGCTGCGAACGGGGAGTGCAGATTACAGGGGGTGTTCTTTTTAAGGAGTTGGTTCAGCATATCGGAACAACTCTGCAAACTTACAGCAAGG
>CAZPUY010000020.1:0-7257 GCA_964589905.1 Candidatus Woesearchaeota archaeon | reverse complement strand
TTAGTTTATGATTCATCGACTGAAACTCTTGAACCTATTTATTTTTTTATTATTGATTTAATGAATGACCGTAATTTATCTCCAAAAAAATTAGTTGATAATTTCAGTTCAACTCCTGGAAGTGGGCATTTTGCAGAACTCGGACAAAGGGCGACAATTATGCAGCAGCAGGCGACAAAAATTATGGGGGATGTAAATACTGTTCTAAGAAGTGTCCTGAATATTATTTATGATTTGAAAGAATTCAAAATAAGACTGCAGCATTACGATGGATTGAAATCAAAGAAAAAAGAAGAGCAGGATGCAGCAGTTATGTCATTAAAACAAATCTGGATGGACAAAGTGGATATTGCAAAAGGAAACTCAAGCATTAAAGCAATGGCTCTCGGACAATCAGGATATCAGACACTGATTGATTCATTCCTGATAAGCAAAGATGAGAAAGATGTTGACAAACTCGATCTAAATGATAGAGTCAAAAGAATTCTCAAACCAAGAATACAGGAATTCAATATGTGGCTGAAAGAATCTGAAAAAGAACTCAGAAAAAGATATGAACTTGAAAAAACTTATCTGAGAAGTCAGGTTAATAGCCTGAAACTTTATTCAAGATGGGTTCGCCCTTATCTCAAAGCAGCAAGTGATTTGGAACCAAAAGAGAGGGTAGGAGAACCTTCATTAGTGAAAACATTCAACACAATTCTTCTTGAATTAATTGTCTTTGGAAAAGGCAAACTAAAAATTGCCGACGAGGCTGCAAAAGGTAATTTGCCTGATGATTTTAGAAAAGAGAGATTTCTCAAATCAATAAAAAGAGATTACTATAGCTGTTATTTAATTGATTTTGTTTTTAGGGGAATTCCGCAGAGAGTAAGTCAGCAGGCACATTATGCATTCGGTGGAAAAGCAACAATAACATTCAGAGCCTATGCATTAAACGATGATGAACTAAAAAAACTTGACAAAGAACTTGAAGAATCAGAAATCGGCGATGTTTTAAATTTAATCGAAGGGGCAACTTCTGAAAGCCTTGGACAATTGCAGGAAGAAATAAATTCTTTCCTTGAAGAAAAAACAGAAGAAGAAAAACCAAAAGAAGGTTCAAATCCTTTTCTCGCTTTATTGGGAAAATATGAAGAATCAGAAAAGCCAAAAAAAGAAAAGAAAGAAAAATCAGAAGATATCAAAGTAGCGCCGGATAACTGGATTGAAAAAACACATTTTAGAAAATTAGCGGCAGAAAAAGCACAGGCAGATGCATATGATATGTTTGATATTTATAAAAAAGCCCACGGTATGCCGAGTTATACATAGGAATGAAAAATAAATCTGTTTCTAAAAAGAAGAAAAAAGAGAACAAGATTAAAGAAGAAAAACTTGAAGAGGAAATAAAAGAAGCAGAAAAAGAAATTAATCTGGAAGAATTAACTAAAACAGAAAATAGGGCAGAAGAGAATATAAAAAATTTCTTAATTTCCGAAGAAGTCAAAGCGCCTGTTCTTGAAAGAATTGCAAATCAGGAAACATTCCTCTCATCCAGCAGATTTGAGCCACAACAAAAAAAGGAGATAGAAGAAGAAAGAAAAATGGATTATGCAATTTCAAATGAACCAAAATATAGTGCAGGAACAACATCCTTACAGGAAGAAAAAAAATACGAAACAACTTTTATTCCGCCATCACTAACACAAAGAGAAACTCCAGAAAGAGAATTTTTTATGCCTATGAAAAGTGCATGGGAAGAAGCAAAACAAATTAGCGAAACTCCTGAAAAATTCGGAATGTTTGAATCAAAAAGGAAAAAATTGCCGTTTGAAGAAGAACAGAAAAAATATAAGAGAACAAAATTCTAATCAGATAAATTAATAAATTATTCTTTATTAAGTTTAATATGAAAGAGGGAAAGTTAATATACAAGAAAAATTTAAAAGGAAGGTTAAGCGAAGGAAACCATTGGTGTCCTCGCGTGTCTTAGCATGGCTGATTATAGTATAAGTGATATTTATCAGGGAGGATACTCTTCGCTGTCTCCAAAATATGGCAGTATTTTTACAGGATACAGAGTTAATCCTGCGACTTTTGGGATGACAACAGACCCGCGAACAGCAAATATTCTGCAGGATGTCTCAACAAAATTAAATGTAGGTGCAAAACACATAGAAGTTTCTGCAGTTTCTCCTGATATATTTGAATCAATTCCTGACCAGCAATTGCAGGAAGTTAAAAGATTAAGCAAATTAACAGGAGTTGATATTTCCCTTCATGGTCCGATTGTTGAACCATCAGGATTAACAAAAGAAGGTTTCTCTGATACAAATCGGGAAGCAGCAGAAAGGCAAATGTTCTCTGCAGTTGAAAGAGGACACAAACTAAATCCCGACGGAAATATTCCAATAACTTTCCATTCATCTGCAATGTTGCCTGAACAAATTCCCTCAAAAGACAAAGAAGTAGAAGAAGCCCTTGTAATTAATACAGAAACAGGTTCAATTAATAAAATTCCATTAAAGGAAAGATTTTTCCCTGGAGAAGAAGGGAGAAAAAATATAGATAGGGAATTAAAAAAAATAAATGAAGAGCAGTGGGATGAAAACATAAGACAGGTTGCCTGGTATTCTGACATTGGAAATGAAAGAGTGGAAAAATCAATGGCAACTGCGATTGTAGCTGAAGCAAATCAAAAAGCAGGACGACAGTTATCCAATGAAGAAAAACAAATGATATCTATGTTTAACAGCGGCGCAACTTTTGTAAATAGTTCTTATGACAACTTAAAAAAAATTTTTGATATTGCTTATACTAAAAGTTCAGGAGCAGACAAAGACAAGATTGGACAGTTTTACAAAGAAGTTGAAAATAAAGCAAAAAAAATAAACGAAGATCCCAAAAGCAAAGACAGCATATTATTAAGAAAAGAGCTTCTTGAACAGGGAATTGAAACTTTGTCAAATTTATCAAACCCGCCGCAATTATATGAAGATTTAAATCAATTCTCCAAGGAAAAAACAATTGAAACTTTCTCAAATGTTGCGTTTGATTCTTACAAAAAATTCAAGGATAAAGCTCCGATAATTAGTATTGAAAACCCTCCTGCAGGCGGTGCTTTTGGCAGAGCAGAAGATTTGAAAGATATTGTAGAAAGAGCAAGAGAGAAATTTGTTGAAAAAGCAGTTAAGGCAGGAATCGGTGAAAGTGAAGCGAAAAAAGCTGCTGAAAAATCAATTGGAGTTACATGGGATGTCGGGCACATAAACATGATTAGAAAATATGGTTATGGAAAAGAAGATATTATCAAAGAAACAGAAAAAGTTGCCCCTTTAGTAAAACATATTCATCTTTCAGATAATTTTGGATTTGAACATACAGAACTTCCGATGGGTATGGGAAATGTTCCGATAAAAGAAATTATGGACAAACTTGGGAAAGAAGGTTTTAACGCAAAGAAAATTATTGAAGCAGGAAACTGGTGGCAGCATTTCAGAACTCCGCCTTTCAAGGAAACTCTCGAAGCATTCGGCTCCCCTATTTATTCAATGCAAATGGCTCCTTACTGGAATCAGGATATAGGATTTCAGCAGAATTATTATGGAGGATTAGCAGGACAATGGCTTCCGCAAACAAATTATGAAACATTTGGAACAAGTTTCTCTCAAATGCCAATGGAACTCGGAGGACAGCGTGGTGGAGCACAGGGCAATAGAATGTCCGGACGCCCAATGGAATAAATTTATTAATTAAAAAATCATAAAAGAAATATGGGAAAGAAAAGAGATAATATCGGAATAAAACAAAGAGAAAAAGATATACAGGAAATAATAAAATATGCAGCTAAGAATGGAATAGAATCTATATACAAGAACCACCCAATATTTCACGGAGCAGAAAAATTGCTATTAAATCATGTAGATTGGGAAAAACTTCATGATAAAGCAGAGGAAGTTTATTCTAATCTATTAAAAAATAATATTTATGGTGAAAGAGCAAACAAGTATATAAAAAGAGAAATTGAAGATTATGTTTCTTCAGGAAAATTCTTTGATGAAAAAGGAAATAAAATAATTGTAGAAAAAAGCTTTAAAGAAAATCCTAACCTTCTGGAAAAGATTGTTTCATTCTTTAAGCCACAGTCTGAAGGAGAAAAAGAATTAACTAACACTATGGGAGCTCTGCATGATTTGTATACATTATATAAATCCGGAGGTTATGAACAAAGTATTCCTCAACTAAAAGGATCTTTTGAAAAAGCAGGAGAATATATCACAAAAGCCGGAGGGGTTAGTATTCTTCCAGCAGCTGCAAATGTTCTTGATGCATATGGAGTAAAAAAAGAAATATCAAATTCATTAAGAAGAGAATATAATAAAGAGCACAGAAAAATAATAAAAAAAGGTAAAGGACATCTTGAGGAAGTAACATTGGGCTTAAAAAAATATGCTAGTAAAATCGCAGCATCAGTCCTCGGCGTTATCGGAATTTCTTTAATTATATTCAGTTCAAAAATTACAGGAGCAGTCATAGACGTGCAAAACAGCACTATCTCAAAAGTAGTCGGAGCATGTATGATATTTGGTTCTTTATTATTGATTTTTAATTTATTAAAGAAAAAGATTAAAAACTAAAATATATATTAAAATATATAAAAGATACAAAAAGAGGAAATTTTTGCATAATGGTTGATGAAAAAAAGAAAAAAGAAAAATCTGTTTCTAAAAAACAGAATAAGCAAAAAAAGAAATCTGTAAAAAAATCAAAGGTTCCTTCTCTTCAGTTAAAGTTGGAATCTGAGATTGCAATGGATTTCGCGACAAAAGCATATGAAAAATTCAACAAGATTATAAAATCAATTGTGCTCTTTGGTTCTTCTGTAAAACAGACTTCTGTTGCAGGTTCAGATATAGATATTATCTTAATAATCGACGATGTTGCAATAATCTGGGATCAGGAATTAATTGCATGGTACAGGGAAGAACTGGATAAACTTTTAAGACAAAATCCTTATCAAAAAGATTTGCATATTAATACAATAAAATTAAGTACATGGTGGGAAGATTTGATGAAAGGCGACCCAGTTGTAATTAATGTTCTGAGATACGGAGAAGCAATGATTGATTTCGGAGGATTTTTTGAACCATTAAAATTTTTATTGCTAAATGGAAAAATAAAATCTACTCCTGAAGCAATTTATAATTGCCTTCAAAGAGCCCCAACTCATTTTCTTCGAAGCAGGGTTGCTGAATTAAATGCCATTGAAGGATTGTATTGGGCAATGGTTGATTCAAGCCACGCAGCTTTGATTTCTGCAAATATCCCGCCAGCATCTCCGGAACATATTCCTGCTGATTTGAAAGATGTTTTTGTTGATAAGGGAAAATTGAAAATGAAATATGTTATATGGTACAGAGATTTGCTGATACTTCACAAAAAAATTGTTCACGGAGAAACCACAGATTTGAAAGGCGTTGAAATAGATGATTGGCAGGAAAAAACAAAAGAATTTATGAGAGTAATGGCTGAACTGGTTGATCAGAATGTAGCATAATTGTCATCTTTTTCTTTACGAAAACTTCTGAAGATTTCACCTTGTGAATATTCATTAATGTGAAGATAAAAAAATCTAGCTTCTGATATAAACTCATTTCGTTCTCCTGTATTCATTTTTCTGATTTGGCTTCTAATCCATTGTTCTCTTTCTTCTATTGAATTATCAATTGTTGTCATCTTTTAATTTTTCTTTAATAAACCACCAATTAATTTATCAAAAGTGCCTTCTGTTGCCCCTTTAATTAATCCAAAATAATTTTTTTGTTCAAGAAGACTAATTACATTATATATACGTTCCAATTTTTCAATTGTTTTCTTTGCTTCTTCTTTCCTTTTTTCATCAAATAAATCATCTTTATCATTAACTATTTTCTGAGATTGTTCATATTTTTTCATTATTGAACCTACTGTTTGTCCTTGATACTTCTCAAAAACTTCTTTATATTCTTCAGATTTTTTTAATAACCCTTTTCTAACATCATAGAATTCTGATACAGTTAAATTATTCAAAGCATTTTGATATTTTTCCATATTTTTACTAATTGCAATTTTATTCCCTTCTTCAGAAGCAAATGCTGCTTCAACAAAACTATCTGCAAGATTTCTACTCTTTGGATCCATCTGTTCAAGCAATTTCTCCAAAGCACCTTTAGCAAATATAGCGGTTTTTTTATCAGATGCTAATCTTCCAGCTACATCTGCATATTGATACAGCTTTAAATCTTCAAGATAATTTTGATTTTCTTTTTCCATATATTTTCAAGAAATCTTACATTTATAAATATTTCTATTTGTTACTACTAATTAGTTAGGCAGTTTTGATACTATAAATTATCCTTGTCTTGCATGGAAGTTTTGCCTTAATTTGTTTTAAGACATTCCTGACAAAAGGAAGTTTCTTTGGATTTGCAATGCCAATTGAGAATATTGGTTCATTTTTTTTCATGATAGCTGCCTTTGCAATAGTTTTTCCAAATGACAATTGCATTCCTGTCTGCATTCTGTCTGAACCTGCTCCTGTAAGCATTTTATTCTCCCGTTGAACATGATGTGCAAAAGGAATAATCCTGAAATAATATTGTCCGTTAAATTCATCTTCAAGTTTTTTATGGATAAATCTCCTGCATGCTTCAAGAGCGTTTTGCCTTATCTGAATATTTTCCGTTGTAACAACTGTCAAGACATGCGGCATTTTTCCATCTTCAAAAGCCCCAAGATTGCCCATCCAGAGTTTTATAATACATGAAGGAGGAACTGCTTTTATGTAAGCCTTCTCTTTTCTCTTGCTTGTCCTAGTGTAAGGAACAACATGTTTCTTTGAATATGCCGCAGCTTTTCTCATTGCCATTTTATTTTATCTCCACTTTGGTTGTAATTGCCTGTCCTGGCAAACCTTTCTCAAAAATAGCTCTTACAACACCTTTATTTCCATGACTGCCAGAAATTTTTCCTTTGATTATTTTCCCTGCAGGACTTGTCCATATCACTTCTTTTCCTGCAAGTTTTTCAGCATCTTTTCTGCTTGAAATTCCCTTAACTTCAATAAGAAAATGCTTTTCAGTAATAGTATGTCTTCCCCGCCTAAATTGAACAATTTTTCCTTCAGTCATAATAATTTATCAAGAAAATTAGTTTTTAAAACTTTGTTAATCTTTTTTTCGATTCATCAACTCGCATCTTTGGTTATATTCAATTATATCATTTATCAAAATCGAT
>CAZPUY010000019.1:0-7458 GCA_964589905.1 Candidatus Woesearchaeota archaeon | reverse complement strand
AAAATTTCATTTTTCTTAATTGAAACAGATTATTTTTGTACATTTCTCTTAAATCTTTTATGTTATAATAATCCATGATTGTTCTGTCAAAACCAGGACCCCATGCAAGAACAGTTATTTTTTCTCCCAACAATGGAATTGTAACTTCAGGACGGAAAATTCCTGCCCCGCCTAACTCAAACCAGATTTTTTTCTCCGGATGCCAGACATCAATTTCAACACTTGGTTCTGTATACGGAAAATAAGAAGGACGGAATCTTATTTTTTCAAATCCCATTTTCCTGAAGAATTCTTTCAGATAACCAAGCAAATGCCTGAAATTCAAATTAGGTGCAACAACAATTCCCTCTGTCTGATTAAATTCAAAACCATGACTCCAGTCAACAGTTTCATTTCTGAAACATTTTCCTATTGCAAAAAACTTAGCAGGAATATTCTCTTTTTTCAAATTTGCCAAAGTTTTTGCAGAAAGGCACGTCGTGTGAGTTCTCAAAACTAATTTCTTTGCTTCTTCCTCATTCCATTCATAACCCCATCCCTTGCTTCCATCAACTCCTTTTTCATGACTTTCTTTTACTGCTTTCACTAATTTTTTGTCAGGCAATTCTGTTTTCTTGTTTATGAAAAAAGTATCCTGCATTTCTCTTACAGGATGATCCTGCGCAGTGAACAATGCATCGAAATTCCAGAATGAGCCCTGAATCAGATTTCCAGACATTTCCTGAAATCCCATTTCTGTCCAGATTTTTCTTGCATAATCTGTCGCCTGATTCACAAAATGGCGTTTGCCTCCGTTTATCGACGGAAGAGGTGAAGTAACATCATATCTCCTGAATTTTTTTCCTTTCCATGCAGATTCTTTTTCAAGAAGTTTCGGTGTTATAACCTCAATCAATTCACCAATCTTTTTCCCTGATTTAACAATTTCCTCCCCTATTTTTGTGATATTCACATCTATAATTTCCTCTTCTTTTGTCTGAATAATATTTTTTCTTTTTTCCAGTGATTTGAATGCATATGTTTGTTCAGGACTTAATAAATTGCTGTCAAGAGGCAGAGACTCTATAAACAATTCTTCAAGACTTTTCTTTGATATTTCATCAGGCTTTCCTGTAAGAATAATTTTCCCGTTTTTTATTTCAATTAATGCCTTATTTTTTAAGACGCCGACAGAAACTTTGAACTCGTCATCTGATAATAAACTTTGTTTCTGCGCATCATCAAATTTCAGGATTCTTTTTTCATTCATCAAATTAAGAAGTCTTCTCTCAGGCAATCCTTTCTGTTTGTATAATGCCCCGTTCACTCCTATTTCAATAATTTTTTTTCTTGTTTTTGATAATGTTATAATTCCTTTATTTTCAAGATATTCCAACGAACGCAGAACAGAAGTCCTGTCAAGTCCGGATTGTCTGCAAATTTCATCGATATTTTTCTCCCTTAAATGAGGAAGAATTTTCCTTTCATTCGGACTCAATGATTCTATTATTTTTTCAGTATTCATTTTATTAAGAAAAGATTATGGAGATTAAAAAGATTTAGATTAATCAAGATAGTCGCTTAATATTATCACTCTGTTGGTTAAATCTTTTTTGTAATCTTCAATAGTTAACTCATCTCTCGCCAGCCTATAACCATTTAATATTTCTTTTCCTTTTTGAGTTAATTTTAATATCTGTCCTGTGTCATGATAACCATCTAAGACATTTGAATCTCCAGTAATTTCTTCGAATCCAAGAAGAATACTCCTGCTAATATTTTCTTTATCCCTGTTTCTAAGATTATCTGTCAGGATACTTTCTTCAAATGAGTAAGTCCTGTACATTTCTCCTATTATATTTTTGAGTTGTTTATAGATTTCTTCCTCTTGATATCCATTAAATTGTTTTCTGATAGAATCTTTCATCTTAATAAAATTAGCAATATATTTCATGGAATTAATCTCTATTTTTGCGTTTTTGTTAACAGAATTAATTTCTTTTTCTGCATTTTGATTGATTAACTCTGTCTCTCTTTTTAGAATTTCATCTAACATAAAAACAGCAAAGATTTCCTCTTTATAAGAATTTATATTTTTGAACTCACAAATCTTTTGTCATCCAAGTCGGCATGCCGAGAACCAATCCAAGAGATTTTAAATCGTAAATATTCCTTTCATGATTTTTATGAATAAACTTCATCTTTAATTTATTCTTGTTGCATATCATAATATTTTGCATCACTCTTGCGAGAATTCTCGCTTTTTCCTTCTCGCTCGATTTTATAATTTCATCAAGATTTATCCCAATAATTACATCTTTCTTTTTTGCAAGTTTTGCCATGATATGATTAAATCCAGAATTCCTCTGCTTCTGAAAATCTTTTCTATTTGCTAAATTGATAAGAAGAACACTAACCTCCTCTTTCTCAAGAATTTTTCTGTTCAACTCGTCATCATCGGAAAAGAAAATAATCTCCTTGCCCTGATTTTCTTTGATAAGTTTTCTTGCTCTATCAAAATTATTTTCATGGATTATAGTCTGGTTCATCCTCACATAAATATTTTTAAATATTAAAACCTATCTATAAAAATATCAAATGGTTGAAAATAAAAGAGGTCAAAACAAAAGTTTTTCTCTCAGCAATTTTTTTCCAAAAAATCGCAGAGGATTGTCAGCGATTGTTGTAACATTAATTTTAATATTACTATCTCTGGTTGCAGTCGGAATTGTTTGGGCTGTTGTTAATAATATTATACAAGGCAGAAGCGAGGAAGCATCAACAGAATTCGGGCAATTTTTTGTAAATCTTGAATTGGAAAAAGTTCAGATTGATCCTAACGGAGATTTAACTATAACTGTAAAAAGAGGAGTCGGTGAAGGGGAAGTTTCAGGAATATATTTTGTTATTTCTGACGGAACAAATTCTGAAGTAATACAAAAAGATGCAGAAGTTTCAGGAGTTGGGACAGAATTAGGCGAGCAAACTTTTACGATTTTAAGTTCTGAAATAACAGGTTTAACAGACATTAAAGAAATCTCAATTGCTCCGGTTTCAAAATCAGAATCAGGAAAAGCAACCATAGGAAATATTGCTGATACATACACAATATTTGAAGGACAATTACCCGGCGGAGAATCTAACCCTTCAGCTTCTTGTTTAGATTTATTAAATGCAGGAAGAACAACAAATGGCATTTACTGGATTTCTGTTGATGACGATGATTTTCAGGTTTATTGCGATATGACTACAAATGGCGGAGGTTGGACAGTTGTTGCAGCAGCAAACTTGGAAGCAGAAGGAGTAGTATATCCTGATGTCAGTTCTCAGGTTCCGACAACAATTTCAGACGATGAAACTTACTCAAGATTAGCAATCTGGCCAACTTATACAGAATACATGGCAAGAAGTATTTACAGTTATGATTTTGGAGACGGAACAACAGACGACGAGAACTTCGGTCCATGGAACACAGGAAGTTTCGGCGAAGTTCAATGTGATATGATTAGTTTTGTATTAAATCCTTCAGATTACCAGGATGGAAAATGTTCTAACGATATAGTTGATGATTGGAGAGATTGTATATATACTTCAGATTGTGGTTATCCAAATGATAATGTTTTAGCCGGTTGTATTGATGTTTATAGGGGGTATGAATGGTTTGGACAAAATTGCCAAGAATATTATTGGTATGGACAACGTGATTTAATGGGACATGTAATAACAACAGATATATTTCAAGTGCATTATACTGAACCTGTATGGATATCTGTTGATGGTTGTGGGACTGGATGGGTTGCTGCAGATTGCAGGCGTTCAAAAGCATCTTATACTGAAGCAGATTCATTAAGTCAAAAACTTGTATTAATGGTAAGATAAAATGATAAAATTAAACAAAAAAATAAGTTGCATGTTTTTATTAGGAATTTTTATGTTTTCAATTTTTCCTGTAATTTTGTCTCAGGAGGATTTGCCTGAACAACCAGAAGGCGGTTGGTGCGGTGATTTGCTTTGTAACCCTAATCTGAATGAAACAGCAGAGAATTGTCCTGATGATTGCAGTGAAGAAAGTTTAGCAATCTATGGTTTTGATTCAAACCAATTCAAAGAAAATTCTTTTTTCTCTTTCCCTGCTTTCAAAATTACAATAATTGTTGTTGGTGTTCTTTTAATTCTTTTAGGAATTATTGTTTACCTAAAACATTATAGAAAAAAAATGCCCGAAACTCAGATTAATTAATCACCCAGAAATCCTTGTCCCTTTGAACTTTTTTCCTTTTAACACCTTATCCAGTTGTTTCATATTTTTCCCCAGGATAAAAGTTGTTATCTTATTTTTCCTGATTATTTTTGACGCGGTTTGATCAAGAACAAAATGCTGTCCGGGCTTGAATTTCATTTTGTTTGCCATTTTATCAAAATCATCCCATGATATTTTTGATATAAACTTTGCATTTTTGAATTTCCTGGGATTCTTATCATGCAATCCTGAAACATCTGTAAGATTAATAAAAATTGTTCTGAATTTTTTTGCAATTTCTGCTGAAGTAGAATCTGATGTCCTATGCGGTTTATATTCTAAAGCACCACAAAAAACTACATCATATTTTTTTACATAATTTTTTAACTCAACCATTTTATGTGGAATTCCCATCTCCTGATTTTGATTGAAAAAATAAGACATAAATCTCGCGTTCATTCTCGTCGCTGAAATCCCCGCAAAACTCTGAAAAGTTTCATTCATTCCAACTTCTTTTAATGCAGAAATATATTTTCTCGCGATGCTCCCACCTCCACAGACAATTATAAATTTGTATTTTTTTGTATTTCTCAGAATTGTCTTTTTGAATTTATTCAGAAAAGAAATATCTATGTTATCAGGAATTATCAAACTCCCGCCTAAACTAAGAACTATCACCTTCTTTTTCATGATGTATTAAAGATGAACAAAATTTAAAAAGTTATTGTACAGTTTTTTAAGATGGAAAACAAGGAATTTAAACAATTGGAAGAAACTCTTATTCAGGTAGGATTAAGAATAGCCAAACGCGGAGAAGGGGCATTATTCGTCGTAGGAGATGTTCAACATAAAAATCTTGTAAATCAGACAGTTCCGCCGTTTAAAGTAACTGAAAATCCCAAACTTCTGGAATCATTAGCATTAATAGACGGGGCAGTAATAATTGACAAAGCAGGTTTTCTGAAAGCTTACGGAGCTATGATAAAAAGCAAAAAAGTATTCAAAAATTTTGGAACAAGGCATAGTGCTGCACTCAGTGCTGCAGAATCAGATAATCTTGTTGTAATTGTTTCTGAAGAAGATAAAAAAGTCAAAATTTTTAAGGGAGGAAAAATGATTATGCAACTTGATGCTCTGCAAAAAAATGTTGAAAAAACAATCCCTCACGCTGTCCATTTTCTGGAAGCTGTTGGTGCAGGAACTGTTGGAGCCCTCGGAACAGGATTGCTTGCGCCTACCCTCGGTATTGCCCTGCTTCCGGGCATGATTGTTTTCGGTTCTGCTTATTACTTAATCAAACTTCTGCATGGTAAATATAAAAAATAATTATTGAAAGATATTTTTAAATATACTATTCCCTTAATGAATCTAATGTCAATAAATAAAACAAAAACCTTACAAATATTAATTGGTGACGATACTTCTAAATATCATGAAAAATATGTTACCTTGAAAAAATGGGTAAATAATGAATCAAAAGATGTAATAGCTTTTGGAGAAAATCCATTAAAAGTCCTACAAGAAGCTAAAGACAAAGGATATAAAAGTCCCATAATGTTCTATGTGCCAAATCCTAATAAGACATCTATTTATTCTTCAAGAATCAATTAACGAATTCTTAAAAATTTATAATTTATCCAATAGTAAATAACTTATCATCTTTCACGTCGAAAATTCCTAATCTTGCTCCAGAATCAAGCCAGCCATGTGCATAATTAATCGCTGCAAACGCATTCACAAAATCGCCCTTTTTTTCAAAATATCCTGAATCTGAAAGATAAGCAGACACCATTTTAATTATCTCTCCGGCTTCTTCTTTTTTCAAAATAGATTTCTTCGCAACATCAAGTGCTTTCTCTGTCAGTTCCCTGTATTTCTTTATCTTATCTTTACCTATCTTGTCTTGCATTTCTATAAGAAAAAACACCACTTTATAAATTTTCAACAGCAATCTTTAAATATAACTTTACTTTTATTTACCGATGAATAAAAGAGGGTTATCTACAATTATTATTGCTATGATTTTAATTATGTTATCACTGGTTGCAATTGGAGTGATATGGGTTATGGTCAGAAATATTATTTCCGGCGGGACCGAGCAGATAGGATTTGAAAAATTTACAATTAACCTAAAAATAACAAATGCTTATGAACAAAATGAAGATATAGTCGTTGATGTAAAAAGAAATACAGGAAAAGGTAATCTAACTAAAATTAAATTTATAATTTATGATAATGACACTTCAGAAATCATAACACAAACCTCAAATTTAGTAGAATTAGGCACAAAGAATTTTTTTCTTTCTCCATTAGAATTAGTTTCTACAGAAATAGTCAAAGTATCAATAGCACCGATTTTTAGATTATCTGATGGAACCGAAAGCATAGGAGGAATTACAGATACATATTATCTTAGTTCAGAAAGTGAAGAATCAGAAAATGAGAATGATGGTGAAGAAGAGGAAGAAGAGGGATGTGTTCCTGATTGTGGATTAAGAATTTGTGGTCCTGCACCAAATGGTTGTGAAGGAGAAGATGCCTGCGGACCACCTTGTGTTTCAGGAACATGCAGCGCAGATGGATTAAGTTGTGAAGGATGCACTCCTTTAACATGTATTGATTTAGGATATTCTTGTGGCACCCCTGGTGATGGTTGCGGAGGAACCTTAGATTGTGGTAGCTGTCCTGAAGGACAGATGTGTCAGGAAGGAACATGCATATTAATAACGCCTGCCAATACAGGAACAGTTGAAGAAATATGGCCGGGAACATCCGGAATGTATTTTGGAAGTACTGATTTGCCAGTAGATATTAGTTATCAGGAATATTATATCGAATTTCCCGGAAGTGAAGAAACAGATTGTTTGTTAATTGTAATCTATAGATTCCCTATGGAAGGATATGAAAAAAGCCATATTGGATTCAATTTTGAAACATCAATAAAAACAGGAGATAGTTATCAAATCTGGGAAACATTAGAAGAATGCCAAGCTGATTGAAAAAATTTAAATACATCTTTTATCTTTTTAATAAGTTACCCTACACTAAAAGGTAATACTAAAAGATGGTGTATAAAAAGTATATTAAAAAAAACGGAAAAAATTATACGGACCTTATCTTTATCATAGCAAAAGAATAGATGGGAAAGTAATATCTGGCGAATCAGACACAAATGATAGTTTAAATATCACTCCTGAAACAACAGAAAATTCAGGGCAAACAGAACAGGAATCTGCACC
>CAZPUY010000018.1:0-7495 GCA_964589905.1 Candidatus Woesearchaeota archaeon | reverse complement strand
AAAGAAAAACTTAATGGAAAATCTAGCAAAGAGAGAGATAAGCCTTGAAAAAATCTCCGCAGCAAATGAATATGAAATTGACAAGCAAAAAAAACTAATAGAAAAAATCTCAAAAATGGATATTTGCCCTCTTTGTAAATGCAAAATAACCAAAGAGCATATAGACTCAATGCATAAGGAGATGCATCAGGCAGTTGATTCCCTTCAAAAGGAGATTAACAATTCAGATAAAGAATTAAACGAAATATACGGAAAAAAGGGCATGCTCAATGACGAAATAGAACAAATAAATTTGAATATCTCAAAAGCAAATTCTGATTTGATAAAAATTTCAAATATCCATGAAAAACAAAATCAAATAAAAACCCTTCAAGAAAAAATTGATTATCTAAAAGGGGAAATTTCTGAACTTATGAGAAGAGAAAAGAATCTTGAAAATTCTTTTGATGAAAATTCAAACATAGAACAAAAATATGAAACACTTAAAATAGAAGTTCAGGAAATATCCATGAGAAATCAGGAAAATCTAGATTCAGAAATTTCTTTTAAAGCAAGAGACCTTGAACGTTCAAAAGTTTCCCTAAAACAATTATCAAGAGAAGAAGAAGATTTAAATTCTGAACTTGAAGAAATGAATGAGAAGATTGATGAAAAAAGCGAGTTGCTTGAAAAAAAGAAAAAACAGGAAGAAAGTCTTGTAGAAAAATTCCAGAGAATGATATCTGAAAGAGATTCTTTCCAAAGAAAGATAAGGGATAATGAAATAGAAATTTCAAGAAAACAGAATATAGTACATAACCTTGAACAGGAAATGAATAACTTAAAAATTGACATGGCAAGAGTCAGTGCTGAAATTGAAAACCTTGAAACAGAAATGCTTGATTTCCCTAATGCCGAAATAATAAAAGCAAACAAAAGTTCATTGCTTGAAAGATTAAACCGAACCCAAGAGTTATTATCAAAAATTGGTTCTGTAAACATGCGTTCTCTTGAAGTTTATGATTCAATAAAAAAAGAATATGATTTAATCAAAGAGAAGACAGAGATTATTACAAGAGAAAAAGAAGGAATTTTAAAAATAATCCATGAAATTGATGTGAAAAAGAAAAAAATATTTCTTCAAACCTTGAATTCTTTAAATGAGATTTTTTCCAGAAATTTTTCCCAATTAAGTTCAAAGGGACACGTATCCCTTGATCTTGAAAATAAGAAAGATCCTTTTAGTGGGGGGGTTAATATTATTGTAAAAATGGGGCATGGAAAATATTTTGATGTTAAATCGCTTTCAGGTGGGGAACAAACTCTTGTTGCCTTATCCTTGATTTTTGCTATACAAGAATTAAAACCATATTATTTTTACATATTTGATGAAATAGATGCTGCGCTTGACAAAAGAAATTCAGAGAGACTTGCAGATCTTTTGAAGAAATACATGCAAAAAGGACAATATATTGTAATCACTCACAATGATGAGGTTATAACCAATGCTACAAATATCTATGGGGTGAGTATGCATGATGGAATTAGCAGAATTCTTAGTATGAGGGTTTAAACTTAAGTTCATAAATTTTGTTGATTTTTTTGCAAAGATTGAATAATTCTTCAGAATCTTTGCTTTTATAAAACTCTTTTGGATTTTCAACAAGATTATCTAATTGTTTTTTTATTTTGTCGATTTTTTGGATTGTATTCTCAATTCCTTTCTTTGAAAAATCTTTTTCTCCACCAATTATTTCATGCAATCTTTTTAAATTATCTACTAAAAAATAATCTTGTTTTGGATTTACTATTGATTCAAGCTCCCTTTCTATATTATCAAAGAAAACTTTTATAGTCCCAACATAAATTCTTCCAGTATCACTAAAATTGATTTCATTATGTTCAATTTGATATGCTACATAATCAAACCCCCATCGAGGTTCTAGTTTTTGTAAGACATCCATCTCTTTTTATTAGCGAATTTCCTTTTTAAGTTTATTCAACATCTCCATTTTTACTATTCCCTCTTTTCCCCTTAGGGGTTGTTATTAATATAAAAATAAAAAAAGAAAAATAAAAAAATTAAAAAATTTAGTAATAACTTTCGCCGAATTCTTCAGTTTTCTGTGGTTTCTTTGTTATCAAAACAACCAATACAACTAACAAAACAAGGAATACTATTGCTAGTATAACTGTAAGTACGAATACTGGGTTTGTTAATTGGTCTTCAGTTGTCTGAGCTGAACCGCTGAATTTAACAGTGCTTAATAGAGTTTCTCCAGAATAAACCATTACATCAGTATCTTCTGCAGTTTCTATTGTAACTGTCTTGCTTGAACCAGCTTGAATAACAACAGTAACATCATTTGATCCGTAAACAACTCTGTAAACCTTTAATTGGTTTGTAGGGTTAAGTAATACCAAATCATTTCCTGACTTCATTGCAATGTCAGAAACGCTGTTTTCTATTGCTACTTGTTTCTCAGCAGTGCTTGTTGTTTCATCGTTTTCAGCAGTAACTACAAGTGTATAAACTCCAGACTTAGCAGTGTAAGGAACTTCTAAGTAAAGTCTACCACTAACAGTGTCTGTGTCATCGTCATCAGTACTTAAAGTGTCCTTGTAATTCTTTGTAACAAGGTCTCCAAGATAGGCTGATTTTTCGATGTTAAGTTCTGGTATGCTTACAGTTACGTAAACATCATCTGCATTATTGTAACCAACATTTTTCAATACAACTTCAACTGGAACAGATTGTCCAGCATCAATTGAATTGTCAACATTTACTGACTTTATAGCAAAGTCATAGGAAGGTCTTTGAACAGTTAAATCCCATTCATCTTCATAAGTTACATCATCGTCTGAATTCCAGACCTTAATAGTTAAAGTAAATTTATCAGATATCTCATCTTTATCGATATCAGAAGGAACTTTCAATGTTAAAATCTGGGTATAAGTATTCCCATCTACAACATCAAAATAATGAGTAACATCGGTTACATCATCTTTGTTTCCTTCAAGTGTTGCTTTAACTCTTACATCAGATGAATCAACATCTGCTGTAAATACAACTTTAACAGATATTGTGTCTCCAGCAAGAACTGCGATATTGTCTCCGCTAGCATCAACACCATCAATCTTAACATCAAGACCTGAAGTTATTTCAGCAGCACTTACAACAGCAGTTGCTAAGAACAACACACTTGCGATTAACAAAAAAGAAACCAAAAGTTTTTTGGCATTCATTTCGTTTTTTCTCATTTTATTTAATTGCAGAAAACTATGTGTTTCCTGTAAAAATACCATCTGAAAATTGTTTATAAACTTTATGGTGACAACAAAATGTAGGAATCCTATGTTTACTAAATGTAAGTAACAAATAGTGATATATTATTTTGTAAGTAAGTAAAAACATAAAAAAATTATTTTATCGACGAGAAATCCTTAATCCCAAAACAGAATCCTGCACAGGAGTCGGACTTTCATTTATTATTGTTATCTTCTTGTCTTTTGGCAGTTCAGAAATTAATTTTTTCAATTCTTTTGCAGGAGTTTTCTTGTGATATCTTTCTCCTTTTTCTCCATACTCAATTCCTGAAAAATGGATATGCAAATATTTTGCTTTTTTGAATTCACTGAGTGTCTCTTCAAACCTGTAACTTTTGTATCTTGCGAGAACATGTGCGAAATCAATGCAGAAACTGCATCCTGTATCTCTCACAAGACGGCTTATTTCTCCGACACTTCCAAAAACATTTATTTTACCCGAAGTTTCAGGAGCAATTTTTGGTGTATATTTTTCTTTCTTCATTTCTGTTTGAATTTCCAGAATTCTGTTTTTGATATTTTCATAAGCTTCTGCTTTTTCCATGCCGGAATAATAACCAGGATGAAAAACAACCCTGTATGCTTTTAACCATGTCCCGACTTTGCAGCAATCAAGAATTCTCTTTTTGCTGTCCTCAACTTTCTTTTTGTCTGTTGAATTAAGATTAATCCAGTAAGGAGCATGAATGCTTAATTTAATCCCGAGTTCTTTTGCCTTTTTCCCTATCCTGACTGCATCTTCTTTTTTCTTGATATAAATTCCATAAGTAAAAGCAATCTCGC
The DNA here is from genome assembly GCA_964589905.1 of Candidatus Woesearchaeota archaeon. Classification (GTDB taxonomy): domain Archaea; phylum Nanobdellota; class Nanobdellia; order Pacearchaeales; family GW2011-AR1; genus RBG-13-33-26. Next base: position 3,406 of record CAZPUY010000018.1, on the reverse strand, counting down.
ATGCTTTCAGCCCTAATTTATGATACATCTCCAGATTTGAAATTGCTTCTTTTACAGGACCAATTCCTGCCGGACCAAAACTAATTGTCATGATAATCTTAAGATAATAATCTTTATAAATCTCTTAATTTAAATTAATAGAATGAAAAATCTTCTTACAAAAATTGTTTTTCCATTACTACTTTCAGTTGGAATAGGTGGTTGTTCTGAAACAGGTCCATTCCAGAAACATATTTATTCTGGTGTATTAAAAAATGAAGAGGGAGTTTTTGAAAATATAAATATTCATCTCAGAAAAGAATCTAAAGGGGTAGGAGCCACATTTGAAATCTGCGTAGATAAGAAAGACAATTCTGGTCAGTATCTTGTTTGTTATGAAGATAAACCTCCATATTTTATTTTAGATGAAATTTGGATAAATGGAGAAAATCATTCCTCAAACAAACGTCTTATGGCAAAGGCTCAAGAGAAATATTTCGATTATCTCAAGAGAATTTATGATTCTCAAAATACTTCTGACAACAAAGAAACCAAAGGATTAATTGATAAATTATAAACTCATCAGTTTAATATTTGTGTCAGTTGTTGCAAAATTCTTTGCAACTATGATTCTGCATCCTATTTCTTCTGCAGAATTTATTATTGATTTTGTTGCTATGCCATCAATTATTATTGCTCTTGGTTTTTCCCTTATTCTTTTTAATGAACTTGCAAGACTTTTTACAGAAACATTTTTTATTTCATTTAATGAATCATCAAGAAGCACAGCTTTTCCGCTTCCTTCATTTTCTTTTGAGATTTTTTTTAATTCATCTTTGTCTTTAGAAGTTATTTCATCTGTTTGAAAATGTCCTTCTTCTGCTTTTGTTGTAGTGAATTCTCTTTTTCTTTCATTTTTGCCAGAAAAAAATTCCCTTGCGGGAATTTTTTTTCTGAGCGCCATCAGAACTTCTTTTCCTGTAAGTTCTTCAACTTCTTTTCCGTCAGGAGCAACTGCAATGTATTTTACCTTTGCATTGTCAACGACATTCTGTGCAATAAGTTTTCCGCCTCTGTCTCCGTCGATAAAAAGAGTAATTTCTTTTTCATTGCTTAACTCTCTTATTTCATCAGGAAGTTTTGTGCCATTCATTCCAACAACATTGTTAACTCCGTTTCTTATAAGATTAAGGACATCTGCTCTTCCTTCCACAACAACTATCTCATTTCCTGAAATATCTCCGCATGGAAGTTTGTTATCTCCGTATTCCCTTATTCCGGCAATTTTTGCAGAATCTTTAATCTCTGCAGATATTTCCCTTGAATCAGTTTTTCCCTGAATTTTCTGCATAAGACTTTTAGCTCTTTCAACAATATAATCTCTCTTGCTTCCTCTGACATCTTCTATCTTTTCTACAGATATCTGAGAATCGCACGGTCCGATACGTTCTATTGTTTCAATTGCAGCAGCAATCAAAGTTGTTTCACTCTGGTCCAAAGCAGTCGGAATTTTTATAACACCAACAGTTTTTTTCCCTTCTTTGTGCAAATCAACTTCAATTCTTCCTATTTTCCCTTCTTTTTGAAGTTCTCTCATTTCAAGTTCAGCTCCCAAAAGTCCTTCTGTCTGTCCGAAGATAGCTCCGATTACATCAGGCTTTTCAAGAGCGCCTTCTGCCGAAAAATTTGCATGCACCATATATTTTATTGATACTGGACTTATTTTTGCCATTTTTATTCCTTAAATTTAATTTATTTGAAATCTATGATTTCAGAAATATCTCAGATTTACAAAACTACCTTTTCCCCTAAACAGAATAGGAAATATGATTGTGAAAGTGATTAATTGTTAATAATCTGAATATTTCTGAATCGGAAAAGAAAAAGAGGTTTTTAAAGTTTCTTATGAATTTTAAGAGATATCTATCCCTAATTTCTCTCTCATATTCATGTATTCTCTCATCATTCCCAGTTCTTTGTAAAGTCCCAGAAGTTTTCTGTTAATTTCGTCTTTTTCAGCATCAGAAATATTAAGTGTGAGAATTTTTTCATAAGTTTTTACTGCCCGGTTCCTTCTTTTTTCTTTTTCATATGTCTGAGCCTGTTCTTTGTAAAATTCCTTGATAGAAATCATTATTTTTGCCCTTTCACTGGCTTTTACTTCACTTATAATTCTCTTAATCGCCAAATCCGCTTTGTCAAAAAATCCTGTCTTGATATAACATTCAGTTTCCTTGATAAGATTATTATTTTTGTCTAATTCACTTGAAATTTCTGCCAATCTTCCATAAATATCTGCTGCATCAGCAAACATATTCCTTTTCTCGTAAATTTTTCCAAGTTTTGAATAAACAAATTTTTTTATGTCTGTCGGAGGATTTTCCTTTAAGAATCTCGTCATGTTATCAATCAGAACATAATCACCTTTTCCTGCGAGTTCTCTTTCAATTTCAACCTTTGTCATATCCTTTCTCAGCATTTTTTGAAAAGATATCTCCTTAATATCCCGTTTCTCAAATCCTTATTTTTGCAATTATCCTTTACATTAAAATTTGAACTTATCATTATGGTATAATCTTCTCTGATATCCGGTTCTACATCATCCTTTCTATTAGGTTGGATTTTTAAGAAATTACGAACAATACTTTCTCTTGTTTCTGGATCTGTGATATTCCCCTGACTATCATCAAATTCGTCTTCTTTTACATTATACTTTAATTTAAATTTTAATCCCATTATTACAATTTCTTCTTTAGAATCTTTAAAAGTTTTTCTAAATCCTCAAAATCATTGAGATTATTTATCGGAACTTCAAAATGAGTATTACTTCCTGTAATTGTAATAAGATATCTGTATATTTTTTTATCCTCTTTTCTTTCTAGCATATAAAATAAATAAGATTGCAGTTTAAAAATTTTTATGGGGAGAAACATATATTCATATTTTTTTCATATATTTATTAAAATAATGAATTATCCCTAACAGACCTATTCCATCTTCGTTAAAGATATGAAAATGATCTTTAACAACTTCTGAAAGTCCTTTTCCACTAACAATTTCAGCGTGCATTTTTCTTAATATTGGTTCATATTTGTCTATCATTTTAATTAGAAATTAGTTTTACTTCTTTTTTGTTATCTCAATACACATTCCTGCAGCAACTGTTGAGCCTGCATCTCTTACTGCAAATCTTGACATAAAAGGATTTTCCTTTTGTGTTTCAAGGCATAAGTTTCCCTGTGGCTTTATTCTAACCTTAGCAACATCCCCGTTTTTTAAGAAATCTGGATTTTGCTTTACTACCTGTCCTGTTTTAGGATCAATCTGTTCTATAAGTTCTATAAATTGGCATGGAACCTGAGCAGTGTGAACATGGAATACTGGTGTGTATCCTTTAGCCAAAACAGTAGGATGATTAATTACTGCA
>CAZPUY010000017.1:3826-7817 GCA_964589905.1 Candidatus Woesearchaeota archaeon | reverse complement strand
TGATAATTCCCAGACACAGGATTTTGCCAAAGAGAAAAGGATAAAACTTACAAAAAGACTTTTGGATATGACAGAAAAAATTGAGGATTTGTCAAATCAGATTTATCACTTGAAACAGCGAATGGAAGTTCTTGAAAAAAAGCTTAAGATAAGGTTTGAATAAATTTATTAATCTATTTTCTTTTTAGGTTATATGAAAAATCTTGAAAAAAAAACTCGTGCATATGCTTTGAAGAATGCAATTGCTCATGACGGGAAAGCCATGCAGGGACCTGTAATTTCTTCTTTGTTTAATGAAGGGCTGAAAAAAAGCGATACAGGAAAATATGCAAAGAAAATTTCTGAAATAATTCTCGAGATTAATTCCTTATCCATTGAAGAACAGAAAAAAGAATTTGAAAAATTGAAAAAAGAAGTTAGCGAGAGACCTGCGAGGGAAGGGCTGGAAGAATTGCCGAATGCAAAAAAGGGTGTTGTAATGAGATTTGCTCCTTCTCCGTCAGGACCATTGCATATTGGACATGCACTGATATTTTCTCTGAATATTCTGTATGTAAAAAAATATGGAGGAAAACTTTATTTGAGAATAGAAGATACAAATCCTGACAATATTTATGTTCCTGCTTACAAAATGCTTGAAGAAGAAGCCAAATGGTTATCTGACGGAAAAGCAAAAGTTGTAATCCAGTCAGACAGGATGGAACTTTATTACAAATATGCAGAAAAATTAATCCAAAAAAAATCTGCTTATGTCTGCACATGCGAACAGGAAAAATTTAAGGAGTTTGCAGAAAAGAAAAAAAACTGCCCATGCAGAAAATTAAATGTTAAACAGAATCTGGAAAGGTGGAAAAAAATGCTGGATAAGTATGGATTTAGGGAAGGGCAGGCTGTTCTTAGATTTAAGTCAAGTATGAAACACAAGAATCCTGCGATGAGAGATTTTCCATTGGCTAGAATAAATTTAACAGAACATCCGAGACAAAAAAAGAGATATCGCGTCTGGCCTTTGATGAATCTTGCTGTTAGTGTCGATGATATTGAAATGAAAATGACTCACATAATCAGGGCGAAAGAACACAGAGATAATGCAGAACGGCAAAAAATGATTTACAAGATTTTGAACAAAAAATTTCCATGGACAGCGTTTTTGGGGAGAATCCATTTTAAAGATCTGGAATTATCAACTACGAAAATGAGGCAGGCAATCGAGAAACATGAATATAAGGGATGGGATGATAAAAGATTACCGACGATAGCATCATTAAAAAAACAGAATTATAAACCAAGTTCATTTTTGAAATTTGCAAAACAAATCGGTTTATCAGAAAATGATAAAGTAATGGACAGAGAAGAATATTTTTTGTTGCTTGATAATTTTAATAAATAGGATTCTACAGAAATATTTTTAAAGTTAATTTAATTAATTGTTTTATGAATAAAAGAGGTCAAAACAAAAGTTTCTCTCTCTACAATTTTTTTCCAAAAAATCGCAGAGGATTGTCAGCAATTGTTGTTACTCTAATTTTAATTTTATTATCTTTAGTTGCAGTTGGGATTGTGTGGATGGTCGTTAATAATATGATTAAAGGCGGAACACAAGACGTTGAAATTAATTCTAAATGTTTAAATGTTAATGTAGATGCTACAGCTGCAATATGCACTGGCGAATCATGTGATGTAACTTTGGCAAGAACAGGAACAGAAACCGGTGATATTGGAGGAGTTAAGTTAGTTTTTAGGGATAGCACTGCAGGTGAAAGTTCAGTTGTTATTGATGTAAATGGAAATATTGAAGCACTTGCAGGAAAGACAGAAGAAGCTATACCAACAGGATTAACTGAGCCTGATAAGGTAGAAGTTACAGTTTATTTTGAAGACGCATCCGGAAATGAACAATTATGTTCACAGACAACTTCTTTTACTTGGTAATTTTTAATTCTTTTTAATTAAATAAACTTCATCATTTTTTCTTACTATTTCAGGAATTTTTATTCCTATTTCCTGTCCGTAACCCGCTTTATCAACTTTCTTCTTGTTTATTTCAATAGAATTAATTTTTGAATTTACAATTCCTGTTGTTTTTCCTATTATGACAATTTCATCGCCGACTTTTAATTCAGAAACAAGTTTTACTGATGCGACTCCCAATTTATCAAAATAATGAATTATTTTTCCTACAAAATGTTTTTTCTCTTTTGATGCATTGTGCTCGATTTTTGCAAAGTCATCTGCAGTCGGAATTTTCAGGTAAAATCCTGACGAATATCCTCTATTGTATATTTTTTCCAGTTCTTTTGCTCCTTCTTCAATTTCTTTTTTGTTTAATCTTTTGTCTAATGCTTTTCTGTAGATTTTTACAACCGTGTTCACATATCTCGCGTCGCGGTTTCTTCCTTCTATTTTGAATGATTTAATTCCTGCCTTTTTCATTTTTTCAATAAATGGCAAAGTGCACAAATCTTTTGCAGATAAAATTCTTGAGTTCTCAATTTTTAATTCGTTTCCTTCCTCATCTTTTACAATATAACTTCTTCTGCAGGGATGCAGGCATTCTCCGCGGTTTGCAGATTTGTTGAAAAGGAATTGTGAGGTGAAGCATCTTCCTGAAACTGCGACGCACATTGCTCCATGGCAGAAACACTCAATATCAATTATCTTTGAGATTTCTTTAATTTGTTTCAGGTTTAATTCTCTTGCAAGAATAATTCTTTTTGCTCCAAGATTTTTGTAAAATTTTGCAGATTCAATATTTGAAACAGACGCCTGTGTTGAAATAAAAAAAGGAATTTTATATTTTTTGCATAATTGAACGACTGCAAAATCCCAGCAAATTACTGCATCAACTTTTTTTCTTATCTTTTTTGTTATTTCTTCAAGTTTCTTTAATTCTGAATTGTAGATTACTGTGTTTAGTGTCAGGTATCTTTTTATCTTTTTTGACTTACAGATTTTTTCTATTTCGTCTAGGTCTTTTATTGTGAAATTTTTTGCATTGGCTCTCATAGAGAATTCTTTTAATCCGAAATAGACAGCATCTGCTCCTGCATTTATTGCTGCGTTCAGCATTGAGAAATCTCCTGCTGGTGCAAGAAGTTCTGTTTTATTCATAAAAGTTAATATTTGATTAAATTTAAAAAGTCTTTGAAATGGGTTATTTTATGACAAACGCCAGAGGTTATCGGCATCATTAGGAATCAAGATTTTCCTAGCCTGGCGATTGCAAATCTTTTTATATCTTTTCTGATTAATCTAAATTATGGTGGTTGTAGTTCAGTGGCAGAACGTGCGGTTGTGGTCCGTAAGACGAGAGTTCGATTCTCTCCTTCCACCCTCTTAAAAATGGTGAAAATATTATTTATTTGTAAATATAATGCATTCAGAAGTCGGATATCTGAGGAATATTTTAATAAAATAAGCAAGAATAACAATGTTGGAATAATTAGCAGAGGAATTATTATGGGAGGCGATTCTGACAAAGAACAGAGAAGATTGGCTAAACAAATTCTTGGAATAAATATCGCAAAGAGAAAACCTCTTCCATTGAGATTGCAGGAAATGATTGATGCAGATAAAATTATAGTTGTTGCAAATGATGTTCCAAGAATTATTTTTAATTACAAAATTGTTAATCTTCAAAAAAAAGTTATTATCTGGAGAATAAAGGATGAACAGAAAATGAACCAAAAGAATATTAAGAAGATTATCCTCAAGATAAAAAAGAAAGTTGATGAATTAAACAAGGAATTGGAGAAACGGAAATGACAACAGAACCAGTTAAAGGATTTAAGGATTATACAGGAGAAGAAGCTTTGAAAAGAGCAGAGATAAAAAAAATCTTAGTTGAGACTTTTGAGAAATATGGTTTTGAGCCTGCAGAGACGCCTGTGATTGAGAGCGAAGGATTTGTTAAGGGAGAAAATAAAAGAGATGAAGCAGTAAGTGATATTTACAAACTTAAAGATAAAGGAAAGAGGAAACTTGCTTTGAG
>CAZPUY010000017.1:0-3726 GCA_964589905.1 Candidatus Woesearchaeota archaeon | reverse complement strand
ATTTTTGGTTGTTTCTTTGGAACAGGATGAAGAGGCAATTAAGATTGTCAGGATTTTGAGAAAGCAGGGAAAAAATGTTTCAATATTCTATGGAAAGCCGAGCAAGGCATTGGAATTTGCAAATTCATATAATTATGGAAATGTTATTTTTGTCGGTGAAAAAGAAGTTCGTGCGAAGAGGTATAAAGTTAAGGATATGAAGACAGGGAAAGAGAAAGAGTTGAAATGAAAATAAAATAAAAAATAATTAATAATCAGGCATTCAGCAAAGTTATTTGCCTTTTTTCTTAGATTTTTTCTTTGCCATATTAGAGGGCCTCCTTTTTTTCTTCAGGTATTCAGAACTATCGAATATTTAAACTTATCCACCAAAATCCTTAAATATCTTTATATTCATATTCCGGCATGGAACTTATGAAGGAAGAATTGGGAAAAGTTTGGCAATATCATTATTTGTTAAGGTGGATGAATCCAGAAGACAAATTATTGAGATATTTTATCGTAGATGAAAATGGAAAATTTAGAAGAAATCCAGATTTGACAGTGAAAAAAGAATTCTTATATACTTTTGGAGATAATGCACAGAAGGATGATTTTTTTAAAAAAACAGAAGTCCCTTCTGTAAAAATTCTTGATCAAAGGGAATTTCTATCTTTTTGTTTTCAAAATTATTGTGATGTGGTGGAAGAAAAAATAATTCGTTATTATCATGCTAAGAATAATTAGTAATGTATAATTTTAAAAACACTATCTTCCCCCGAATTCTTATGAGAATGTGGATGGTAAAACCGGAATTGTTATGCAGACAGCATTTACTCGGAGAGCATTTTGAAATTCACAAAGCAGTGGGAAATCTCAGGAATTCAGGCAAATGGACAAAATCTTTGACAGAAAGAGGATTTTTAGAACCGCAGAATTTTTTATCACGACATAATTCTTTAGTCAAAGAAATGAAAAGACGGGGATTTGCACATAATTCTCCCTTGAATGTTTCTAATATCCATCTTGAAACAGGGAATATTGATATTGAAAAATCAGTCAGGGATTTAAGAGAAAGATGTAGTGATTGCAGGATTTAGAATAATTATTTAAACATTTATTATATTATCTATATATGAAAAGAGGAATGAAAATAAACTGGAAAGTTTTGATCTTATGTTTTGTTATCGTTTATGGAATTGCTTTTATCGGAAGTTTTTTTACATCGGGCAATGTTGATGGTCAATGGTATTCTGATATTAAACCCTCAATAACTCCTCCAAATTATATCTTTCCAATTGTCTGGAACATTCTTTTCTTTTTGATTGTACTATCGCTTTATATTGCATGGATGAAATCAAAGAAAAAACAAAAAAAGATTGTTGCTATTGTTTTTGGGATTAATCTCTTTCTGAATACTTTTTGGAGTTATCTTTTTTTTGAATTGAAAAAACCAAACTATGCTTTTTTTGAACTTATCCTACTCTGGTTTTCAATTCTTTCAATGATTTTTGTAACAAGAAAAATTGATAAAAAATCAGCATGGTTGCTTGTTCCTTATTTGCTTTGGGTTTCATTTGCAGGAATATTAAATTATCTGATTGCTTTTGTTTAGTTAAATATTTTTTATAAAGGAACATTACGCAACATCAACAACCTTAATCTTAAAGTTCAAATTCTCACCAGCTAAGGGATGATTTAAATCAAGAGTTATATCGTTATCTCCAACATCCACTACTTTTACAGGAACTTGCTGTCCCTGAGGTGTTTGCATTCCTAAAAGCATTCCTGCCTGAACTTTATCACGAGCATCTTCCGGAAGTTGTGTTTTTGGAATCTTTTGCATTAATTCCTGTTTCTTTTCTCCGTAAGCATCTTTTGATTCAATCTTTATACTTTTTTCCTGTCCTTTTTCCATTCCAATAACAGCATTTTCAAAACCGGGAATAACTTTTCCTTCGCCAATTGTAAATTCTAAAAGTTGTCCGTGTTTTTCAGAACTGTCAAAAACCTGTCCGTTATCCAGACTTCCTTCATATTCAATCTTAACTTTATTTCCTTTTTTTATAGCCATTTTAATAATGCAATAAACAAGCAGAACTCATTTATATTTTTACCAAAAAAAGAACTTTTTTAAGTCTTTTGGTTAAGATACAAGCATAAGATATTTATACCTAAAAAATTAGATATAGTATGGCATTACCAATACCTGCTATCTTATTCTTTATGGTTTGTGGGATAATTGGGATAAGTCTTTATTATTCAAAAAAAAGAATAAATTTTTTTTGATATGGTAAATTCTTGGGATTATTTTTTTTTAATAGCGATAATTCCGTTGATTGCTTTAAGTTTTAGTAATTAGATAAGAATTATTTTAAGTTCTCTTCTAAAACTATTCTCCCCTTCTTTAAAATCTTTGAAAGATTTGATTTTTAATTCTTTTTTGAACAACGGGCAATTTAGAACAAAAGTTTCAAATTCTCCGCCTTCACCTGCAGGATGGATTTTATATTTTTCTTTTAGCTGTTCAACATCTTCTATAAATTTGTTATTAACCTCTCTGCCAAGCCAGGTTTTATCAAGGGGATAAGCTGCAACTGCCGTGATTATTACTTTAAATTTATTTTTTATTAATTCATTAAGATATTCAATTTCATTTTTGTGCCATAAAGGATTGAAACATTCTAAATTGAGTTTGTCACAGATTTTTTGGATTCTTGATGCCTGATAATCAGAGTGCAGTGCACCTGTTACGATTCCCTCAATTTTGTATTTACTTTTTGCTTTTTTTATCACATTTTCCAAATCTTTCAATTCTTCTTCTTTTTTCCCTTTTGTTTTTTGGATTATTATCGGAATGCTCATAATATCTGCCTGTTTTTTTACCTGTTCTATCGACGGCGTGTGGAACATATAACTTTCTTTGTTTTTTGAGAAAACAGAAATCAAACAAGTTAGTTCATGTCCTTCTTTTTCTGCAAGATATGCCGCATAGCAAGAATCTTTCCCGCCTGAAAATAATACTGCTAATTTCATAAAAATCTATAATTGAATAAGTTTAAAAAGATTTTTTATTTTATGTTTCTGTGAAAAAAAAGAGATTGAGAAAACTGGAACATAAATATCTTCCTGAATTTGTTTATGGCGGGACAGACGGAACAGTGACTACTTTTGCTATTGTTTCTGGAGTTGTTGGAGCATCTTTAAGTTCTTCAATTATTTTAATTCTTGGATTTGTAAATATCTTGGCTGACGGATTTTCAATAGCAATTTCAGATTATTTATCAACAAAATCGCGCAATGAAATTTCAAGAATGAAAATGAATGCTGCTAAAACTGCTTTTGTAACTTTTTTTTCTTTTATGCTTATGGGATTTATTCCTTTAATTTCATTTGTTCTTGCATCAATAACCAAAAATCCTTTTTTGATTCAGAATCAGTTTGTTTTTTCTGTAATCCTGACAGGAATTTCACTTATAATAATCGGCTGGTTTAAGGGATTTGTTGTTTGCGAATCTAAAATATATTCTTCAATTCAAACTTTTTTGATAGGCGGGACTGCTGCTTTTTTAGCATTCCTTACAGGACATATAATCAGACAGATAATAGGTTAGAATAATTTTTATTTTTCTTTTTTGTCTTTTTCATAAAATTCTTTTTCAATACTTTCTATGAAATTGTCTATGAAAATATCTATGTCTTTTTCTTCTTCTGCTTTTTTGAATATTTCATATTCTTCTTTTTTTA
>CAZPUY010000016.1:3278-8027 GCA_964589905.1 Candidatus Woesearchaeota archaeon | reverse complement strand
TTCACTAAAGCGCCGGTTGCTCCTGAAATATCGACGTCAAGAAGAGGATTTATAATTGCTTTTTCAACAGATTCAACAGCTCTTTGAGCACTGTCTGATTCTCCCATTCCTATTAATGAAACGCCCCCGTCAACCATTACTGTTCTGATATCCGCAAAATCCAGATTGACTAATCCTGTTGTTGTAACCAATTCAGTTATTCCTTTGACAGCATTTGTTAAAATCTCGTCGGCAATTTTGAATGCAGTATGCAAAGGCAATTCAGGAGCAAGTTCGAGCAATTTATCATTTGGTATAACAATTAAAGTATCTACAACAGATTGCATTCTGTCTAATCCGTCTGCAGCATTTTCTATTCTTTTATTTCCTTCTATTGTGAATGGCAGAGTAATAACCCCTATAGTCAATGCACCTTGTTTTTTTGCTAACCCTGCAATAAATGGTGCTGCTCCTGTTCCTGTTCCTCCGCCCATACCGCATGTAATAAAAATCATATCACTTCCCGAAATTTTTTTCTTTATTTCTGACTCAGATTCTCTTGCTGCCTGTTCCCCTACTTTTGGATTGCTTCCTGCTCCCAATCCCTGCGTTAATTCTTTTCCAATTAATATTTTCTGGTCTGCATTTGCATATAATAAATCCTGAGCATCAGTATTAACAGCAATTAATTCTCCTCCCTTAATCCCTATTTCCCTCATCCTGCTCAAAGAATTTCCTCCTGCACCGCCTACACCTATAACCTTAACTTTAGTTGATTGTTTTTTTATAAGTTCTTCCAGTTCCCTGTCTATTTCTTTAATTTCTTCAGAAATATTAGAAAAAGTGGACAAACCATCTTTTTTGTAAATTTCAGCCATGTCCAGAAAAATGAATCAGTATTTATAAGAATTATTGTTGTTCTTTTGAAGGATTTTCTGTCTCTTTAACCTCTAATTCCAGATTAAAAACATCCTTAAATTTTTCCTTGAACATCTCAACAAATTGGGAAAGATTTTTTTCAACTTCTATAATTATCTTATTATCTTTGACAGAAAAATTCAGTTCTTTTCTGAATAAAAAATTAATAAATGATTTTAACTTTTCATTTAAGTCTTCAACTTTTCTTATCACATTAATATCATAGGTTACTATTTTTCCTGCAAGGGGATTATTAAAATCTGCAATGACTCTGCCTCCTGAAACTGTCAGGATTTTTGCAATTCTTCCGTCGAAATTGAATACAGCGCCGGGGACAGGATTAAGATTCTGGCTTTTGAAAACCTTAATCGGAATTGTTTGCACAAATTGGGGTACCCTCGGACCGAATGCTTTCTCAGGAGGAAGTTCAATTTTATATTTTCCTATGTCTTTGCCAATTAAAAAGTCATCAATTCCCTTCAGAAACATTCCTTCTCCAAGAGAAAATATTAACGGCTTTGGATTTGAATCAGGATTTAATTTTTTTAAATCTTCTTTTATATTTGAATCAAAAACTTCTCCATCCTTGATTTTTCCTGTAAATTCTATTTCGATAAAATCTTTTTTCTGAAATGCCATTTTAAAGCTTAATTGTAAATATTTATAAATCTATTTTTTTTGTTTTAATTAATGAAAAACAGGAAATTTTTCAAAGTCCTCACATCCATTGCGGATACAAAATTCAGGAGGAATTTTGCATAATGGTTTTAAAAATAATTAATGCCACTGAAGTAAAAGTAGGTACAAATATTATTGTCGATGGAGAAACTTGCACTGTCAAAAAAATTGATATTAGCAAAACCGGAAAACACGGACATGCAAAATGCAGAATAGAAGCTGCTGGAATAATTAGCGGACAAAAAAAAGTTTTTGTAATCCCCGGACATGACAGATTAGAGGTTCCGCTTGTTGACAAAAGAAAAGGACAAGTATTATCAATGGGAGACAAAGTCAGCATTATGGATTTGGAAAATTTCGAGACATTAGAAGTTGATGCTCCTGAAGAAATTAAATCAGAACTTTCAGAAAATTCCAATGTGGAATACTGGGATATTGAAGGAGAAAGAATAATCAAGAGGAAATTGTAAGATGGGAGAGATGAATTATAAACCAAAAGAGAACAAAACAACAATAATAAAAAAATATGATAATGGATATATATGCAGAGTTGAAAGTGAAGAAAAGGGCACGACTCTTATACAAAACAATGAGGTTATGGATTTAAGTAAATTAATAGAGGAATACAAATAATGGCAAAAATTCAAGAAGCACAAAATAGATTGTTTAAGAACGTTTTTGTATGTAGAAAATGTCATACTAAAATAAAATCAAATCCTGACAAAATTTTGAAAGGGAAAGTAAGATGCAGAAAATGTAAGGGAAGTTCATTCAGGCCCTTAAAAAAGAAATAAAAGAGAAAATGAATTTTATGATATATGATATCGCACTTCTGGTAATTTTTGTAGTATGTGTTTCTATTTTTCTATACTCAAAAAGAAAAAATCTGGAAAAAGAAGGCTTGCTATTTCTATATAAGACAAAAATCGGAATGAAAATAATAAATAAAATTGGGAAAAAATATACAAGATTGTTGAATGTTCTGAGTTATATTTCCATTGGAATGGGATTTATCCTGATGATAGGAATTATTTATCTTTTTGGAAAGATAATCTGGGTTTATATTTTTCAGACAGAAGTTGTAAAATTAGTCAAAGTTCCGCCGATTATGCCATTAATCCCATATCTGCCGCAAATTTTCAAATTAGATTATCTTCCTGCATTTTATTTTATATATTGGGTAATTATAATCGCTGTAATTGCCATAAGCCATGAATTCAGCCACGGAATTTTTGCAATTAATAAAAATGTCAAAATAAAAAGCACGGGATTTGGATTTTTTCCTTTCTTTTTTCCAATATTTCCTTTAGCATTTGTAGAGCAGGATGAAAAAAGTCTGGAATCAGCAAGCAAGTTTAAACAAATGGCAATACTCTCTGCAGGAACTTTTGCAAATGTCCTGACAGCAATTTTCTTCTTCGGAATTCTATTAATATTTTTTCACTTTGCATTTGCTCCTGCAGGCGTGATGTTTGACACTTATACATATTCTGCAGTAAGCATAGCAAGCATATCATTAGTGAATGGTATTCCTGTAAATAATGCGACATATGAACAAATTTCAGAATTAGTCGGTGAAACAGGAATCAGTGAAATAGAAGCAGATAACATAAAATATCTGATAACAAAAGATAGTTTTGAAGGACAGGGAAGTAATGAATATGTTTTATTGTATGATTATGCTCCTGCAATAAATGCAAATTTGAGCAATATAATAATAAAAATTAATGGAGAAAATATGGAAAGCAGGGAAGAGCTTGGGACAGAATTAATGAAATATAATCCCGGAGATAAAGTTACAATCACGACGTTAGAAGATGATGCATTCAAAGATTATGAGGTTGTTCTTGGAGAAAATCCCAAAAATGAAAGTATGCCTTATTTAGGAATTGGTTTTAGGGATAGCACAAGTTCAGGATTTTTGGGAAAAATAATTGGAATGTTTTCATCTTTCAAAAAACCTAATGTTTATTACAAACCAAATTTTATTGCGAGTGAATTTATTTATAATTTATTCTGGTGGCTTATTTTGATAAGTCTTAGCGTCGCATTGATTAACATGCTTCCTGTAGGAATTTTTGACGGAGGAAGATTTTTTTATCTGACAATGCTAGCTATTACAAAAAGCAAGGAAAAAGCAAAAAAAATATTTGGATTTGTTACTTATCTATTTTTATTTGCATTGATAATTACTATGATTTTTTGGGTTGTTAATATTTTTAAATAAAATTTTAAAGTCTCTTTTTGTTCTTTTTTTATGATTCCTGAAAAAGTAAAAAAAATTCTGAAGAAACAGCATTATGCAATTGTCGGAAAACATTCTGCTGTTCAGATTTGCAGATGGACAAAAAAATCACTTAGAGATGAGGGGGTTTGTTACAAGGAAAAATTTTACGGAATAAAATCTCATTTGTGCTGTCAGATGACACCTGCTGTAATGTGGTGTCCGAACAGATGTTTGCATTGCTGGAGAGCAATTGAAATGACAATTGGTAATGAACTTAAGGGGGAAACTGATTCTCCTAAAGAAATTATTGATGGATGTATTGAAGCGCAAAGAAAATTATTGCAGGGATTTAATATTGATAAGAATTCAAAGAAAAAACAATTAAGCAGGGCAAATCAGGAAAAATTTTCTGAAGCACAGGAACCTATGCAGTTTGCAATTTCTCTTTCAGGAGAACCGACAGTTTATGAAAAAATCGGTGGACTTATTGAAGAACTTAGAAGAAGAGGAAAAACAAGTTTTCTCGTCACTAACGGACTTTATCCTGAAAAACTAAAAGAACTTGAAAAAAAGAAACAATTACCGACGCAGTTGTATATTTCTGTAAATACGCCAAATAAGGAACTTTATAACAAATTCCACAGAAGTTCTAAAAAAGATGCGTGGGAAAAGTTGAATAAAAGTTTGGAGATTATGTCTAAATTAAAAAGCAAAACAAGAACAGTTTTTCGGATGAATCTTGTAAAAGATTTGAATATGGTTGAACATGAGAATTATGCGAAGTTGATTAAGAAAGCAAATCCAATGTTTATTGAAATAAAAGGAGTTATGTCTGTAGGATTTGCGAGACAGAGAATTCCTTACAACAAAATGCCTTATCATAAAGATATTGTTGAATTTTCAAAAAAGATATTGGAATTTTTGCCTGAATATAAAATCCTCGACGA
>CAZPUY010000016.1:0-3178 GCA_964589905.1 Candidatus Woesearchaeota archaeon | reverse complement strand
TACAAATCAATCACGCCTTCTTTAGTAAGTGCAGCAAATCTTATTCCTACGGGCAGGTTGATTAATGCAGAAATCAAAGCCATATGCTCTTTTCCGTCGCCGCTCGCTATGCTCAGGGCGACTTCTGTCCCGTTAATTTTTCCTTTTAATTGTTTCTGGAATTCTTCTTTAAGTTCTTTCAGTTTTTTGTTTAAATCAATTCTGATAAATTCTGTTTTATCATTTTTTTCCTGAACCTGAAATTGTTTTGCAAAATCGTCACCTAATAGAATTATTTTTTCCCATTCACCATATTTTATCAAGCCTGAAACCTGCGCCCATGTTCCTTTTCCTGAAGATAAAAGTGCAATTAATTCCATAATCTTTAATTAATAAAATCATTTATAAAAATTATTGTGATAATTAAGTATAACAATTAATTTAAAAGTTCTTTTGAAAATGATTAGATGGCATTCAGAATTCAAATAAGGAATTATGAGAAATGGGAAAAAGAGATAATAAAAGGAGATATTCAAATCCCAAATGAATGCCAAGATAATTCTCTGATTATTTCATGGATTTTAAATAAATATGCCTCAAAAGTTGTTTATGATATCCAAAAATTAGAAGAAAAGGAAATTCAAACAATTGCAAAATCCGTAGCATATTTAGTAAGAACAGATATATTAAAATCTGAAATTTCCGGACTTTTAATTCCTCCTATAAAAATTAAATTACCAAAAGAAGATTCAACAAAGATAGATTTATTAAACAATCCTAAGGAATTAAATGAAAATTGGAAACCTTTTTGGAAAGGGAATTATGGTCATAAGGAAGATATTTATGCTGCCAGAGCAGCAGAATTATTTAGATGTTATTGGATGACCATTAGTAAAATTCCTAATCTAGAAGGGAGATTATATCCCAAGGGAGAAAGTTTTGGATGCGCAACAAATTTAGCAAATGTAACTGCTTATCTTTTAAATCCAAAAAATATAAATGATTATGAATATACTCCTAAAGAAATAAAAGAATTTAATGATATCCTTATAAAACAAATGAGTGAAATATAATTTATTTAGTTAAATTTATAAATCCCTTTTTTCTCTGAATTTCAATCGTTTGAACCATATCGTGATGAAATAAATTCTATGTTCATCGCGCATAATTTGGGAGATTAATAAGATGGAACTTAACGAACAATTAGAAACAGCATTAAATGAACTTAGAAAAGATAAGGAAAGAAAATTTGACCAAAGTGTTGACTTAATTATAAATCTGCAAAAATTTGATATCAAGAAAAATCCTGTAAATATTTTTATTTCTGTTCCTCACAAAATCAAAGAGAAAAAAATATGCGCTTTTCTTGAAGTTAAGAACAAGAATGTTGATACAATAACAAAATCAGAATTCAAAAAATATTCGGATAAAAAAGAGTTGAAAAAATTAGTGAAGAAATATGATTTTTTTATTGCTCAGGCAAGTTTAATGCCTTTAGTTGCTACAAACTTTGGAAGAGTTCTCGGACCAGCCAGCAAAATGCCGTCGCCGCAATTGGGAATTTTAATGAATGTTGATGATAAAGCGCTTAGTGAACTTAAAACGAAAATTAACAATAGTGTCAGGATAAAAACAAAAGAAGCAAGCATAAAAATTTCTGTCGGAAAACAAAGCATGAAAAATGAAGAACTTATAGAAAATATAATGGGAATTTATAATTCTATCCTAAAAAATCTTTCAAAAGGGAAAGACAACATAAAAAATATAGAATTGAAATTCACTATGACTAAACCCCAAAAAATAAAATTAAAATGAAAAAACCAACAACACATGTTTCAGATTTAAAGAAAAAGACAGTAAAGGAACTTGCAGAACTGATAAAGAAAAAAAGAACTATGCTGATTGTATCTATAAAAAATATTCCTACTTCGCAGTTTCAGGAAATTACGAAAAAATTGAGAGGAAAAGCCATAGTCAAAGTTCCGAAGAAAAATCTTATTATTAGGGCATTGGATTCGTCTGAAGATGAAAAGATAAAAGAAATAAATAAACAGATTAATGAAAATGTGGCAATTTTATTTTCAGACATGGATTGTTTTGAACTTGCTGCAGAACTTGTAAAAAATAAAAATCCTGCAAAGGCAAAACCAGGGCAGGAATCGCCTGATGATATTGAAATTCCTGCAGGACCAACAGAATTAGTTCCAGGACCTGCAATCAGCGAACTCGGGGCAGTAGGACTTCAGGTTACTGTAGAAAAAGGAAAACTCAGCATTAAAGACTCAAAAGTTATTGTAAGGAAAGGAGAGAAAATTTCTGCTGCAGTTGCTGATGTTCTGAGCAAACTTGATATAAAACCTTTTACAATAAGTCTTATTCCTCTGGCAGGATATGATTCTAATGAAAAGAAAATTTACCTTGATATTAAAATCGACAAGGAAGAAGCAATTGAAGAACTTAAGAAAGCATTTGGAAAAGCATTGCCTTTTGCTGTTGAGATAGGATATGCAACTCCTGAAACAATTAAGTTCATTTTGCTTAAAGCATACACTAATGCAAAAGCCTTGGAAAAATTAGGGAATGTTAGTGAAAAAAGTTCAGAAAATGAAGAGAAAAAAGAAGAGAATACTCCTGAAGTAAATTCAGAGGGAGGAAATTAAATGGAAAATATATATGCAGCACTTTTACTGCACAAAGCAGGAAAGGAAGTTAACGAAGAAAATTTGAAAAGTGTTGTTGCAGCTGCAGGCGGGCAGACAGATGAGTCGCAAATCAAGTCTCTTATCGCAAGCCTGAAAGGAGTAGACATTGACAAAGAATTGGAGAGTGCAAGTTTAGTTACAGCAGCTCCGGTACAAGGAACTCCTAAAGAAGAAAAGAAAGAAAACAAGATAGAAGAAAAGAAAGAAGCTGCAGCAGAAGGTTTGAGCGCTTTATTTGGATAATTTTAAGTTTATTCAGTTCACAATAAAACTCAAACCTCAACTTTTTCTAGATGGAACTTTTATCACAATAACATTTATAACTAATTTTTTAAGTAATTATTTTGGGTGAAAAAGGATGTGGAGTTTATACCAAGAAAAAGATTTTTTAAAACCTTTGAAGTTTTCAAACGGAAAAACGCAGGAAGATATTGTAAAAGAAGTTCTTGATTCAGTGAAAGAAGGATATAAAATAATTTTCATAAAAGGAGTCTGTG
>CAZPUY010000015.1:2550-8151 GCA_964589905.1 Candidatus Woesearchaeota archaeon | reverse complement strand
CTGTTACAATAACTGTCAATGAAGATAAAACATTAAGCGGAACTGTGGGAAGTTGTCTGACAGCATATAATAATTACTGGTTTAAAATTTCTCAAAGTTGTTATGATGAGGAATTTCAAATTTCTTGTGACAAATCTTTTTCAACTAATTTATTATACAAACAAACAACATCTGATACAATTTATGTTTCAGGGGATACGCATACTGCATCTGCAGAAGGAACAACAACAGAAAAAGTAAATTCCTTTTGTTTTGCGACATCATCTTCCTGTGATTATGAAGGAAGTTTATGGGCGTCAATTGTTTTGGATTATCTTGGATATGATGTTTCCTCATACTTACCATATCTAGTTACTATGATGGATGAGGCTGAGAATAAAAAATATCTGCCGGAATCTTTTTTGTATTCTCTAACATCTAATTTCCGTAGTAATTTGTTGTTGAAGCAGTTATCAGAAGGTTCATGGAAAGTTTCAGATGACAAGTTTTATGATACTGCCTTGGCATTGCTTCCTTTTCAGAGCGAAACAATTACAGAAAAAACAAGTGCTATAAACTGGCTTTCTGATGTGCAGGGAACAGATGGATGCTGGAACTCGGGGAATACAAGAGATACTGCATTTATTTTATACTCAATCTGGCCAAAAGCAATTTCTGGAACCTCTGAAGGAGGAGGATGTGAAGATTTAGGAGGTTATTGTATGTCTCAAATGAGTTGTTTGGATATTGGGGGAGAAGTCCTGAGTTCTTATACAGATTGTTTTGGCACTAAAATTTGTTGTAATAAAGAAAAAATTTTGCAAAGTTGTTCTGCACAGGGTGGACAAATCTGTGGATCCGACGAAGAATGCAGTGTTTCAACAATAGAAGCCTTAGACACCTCTGTTTGTTGTCTGGGCTCTTGTGAAATTTCCCAGCAGACAGAAGTTTCACAATGTGAACAACAAGGAGGGTTCTGCAAATCTGTTTGTTCTGATAATGAACAATCAACGTCATATTCATGTCCTTCTACAGATATATGTTGTGTCAAGAAAAAAACAAGCTGGACATGGCTTATTATTTTATTAGTGATACTAATAATTCTTACAGTCCTTGGAATAATCTTCAGAGGAAAATTAAGAGAATTTTTAATTAGACTCAAATCTAAATTTAAGAAAGGCAAGCCTCCTGCAAGTTCTATGGGAAGACCTCCATCAACTCCTCCTTCAATGAGAGTTTATCCTGGAGCAGTTTCAAGAAAAATTATCCCAAATCAGAGAACCCAGCCAAGAACTTCTCCTGCGAAAAAAACAGAATTTGATGATATTCTCAAAAAATTGAAAGACATTGGAAAATAAATCCTCATTTCAAAAATATTTATTAACTCTTTTTCTTTTGGCTAATTATGAAAAAGGGATGTATATTGATTTTAATCTTGTTAATCCTGCCGTCAATTTATGCAGTTGAATTTTCTATGGGTGAAAATTTCAGGCAGGGAGAAACAATCATAACAAAAGTTTCAGGAAATTTTTTAGAACCAATACTCAAAGAAAATGTTTTATTTTACCGGGGACATGTCAGAATTCCAATTGAATATGATGTGTCAAAAATAGGTGATGATTATTATATTTATGCTCTTACTGCAGGAAAAAATTCAGGAGATTATTCCTTATCAATAGAAAATGTGCAGTATATGAAAGGAGCCCAAATCAGTGAAGAAAAGATAATAAAAAATTTTTCAATAACAAACGAAACAGCAGATTTTCTTGTAAAACCCGGATTTATTATCTCAGAAAATAATTTCTATCTGGAAGTCCAGAATCTTAGGGATAATTCAATAACACTAAACATAAAAACAGAAACAGAAAAAAGAGATATTTTCATTTTACCGGATAAAAATAAAGAATCTTCGGTTTCATTAAATCCTGGAGAAACAAAAAAAATAAATTTTGAACTTGGGGAAGGAGGACAAACATTCCAGATGATTAAATTAATTTCTTCTAATGAGACTTTTTATGAAATTCCTGTTTATATCTTTTCTGTTTTAGAAGGACAGGAAAAAACTTTAAGATTTGAACCATCAGAATTAATCTTCTCTATTCCGACAAACACAAAAACAAAAAAAACAATTATTCTTCAAAATACCAGAGATAATGATTTAGAAAACATTTCTCTTTCTCTTTCAGATTCTTTCAAACCTTTTGCAAATCTTTCTGTGAATAAAATTGAAACTTTAGGCAACAATTCAGATTTTTCAATTGAACTAACTCTTTTTTCTTATCTTGAAAAAGATGTCGAGGGAAACCTGAGAGCCGAGACAGGAAATGATACAGCTAAATTATTTATCTCTTTGAAATTCATTTCAAATTATACTTCAGATGGAACAGGATATTCAACAAAAACCTGTGCCGAATTGAACGGGACATTATTTAATACAGAAACTGAAAAATGCGATGCAGAATATGAAAGTGTAAAAGATGGTTGGTGTTGTTTCGGAACAACCAGCCCCATTGAAAAAAATTCTTCACAAAAAATAATCGCAGCAATTATAGTCATCCTTATCACAATAATTTTAATCTGGTTTTATTTTGCAAAATACAGAAGAACAAAGAAAAAAATAGACTTATTAAAAATAGCGAAAGGAAAGAAATAATTAATTCTTTACATCCAAATGTTTTCCATGTTGGTCATATTCTATTATTTGCCCCTCTGCATCATATATGGGCTGAACTTTTTTTCTATCCTCTTCTAATTTTTTTATTATTCTTTCTTGCTCTATTTCATCAGATACTCTTTTATCATCAAAAATTTCTCTTGTGTTATTATTAAAATACGCGATTCCGTGAGCATATGTTAAGGCACCTATTCTCATTTTTTCTTCTCCTTTTTTTGTTTGGTTTTCTCTTTTTTATCTTCCTTAGATTCCATAATTGCTTTTAATTTATTTTCAAGTATTGTTTTTTCTGTCTGCAAGATTCGTGCAATTTCCTCATACCCATGCAATCTTCTAGTCAGTTCATTTAAAACATCATTCCATTCATTGTTTGTAAGAGAAATATTCTGCGGAGAAATAATTTCAATATGTGCAGGCATATATTTGAATATTAATATCGCGAGATACAAAAGATTCTTTGCCTCAACTTCAATTTCTGCAAAACTCGTGTAAAAATCTTTTTGCTCTTTCATCAAAACAGGAGGATTTATTTTTTTATCTACAAGTTCAATACCATTTTCTTCTCCTATCTGTTTTGCAATATTTTCCAGTGTCTCGACAAGATGTTCCGGAGGTCTTCCTAAAATTTCAAGTATTATTATTGCATTGATTTTTGTTTCATCTAAACTCATTTTTTCTTTTCCTTATATTTGATAAAAATAAAACTCCGCCGAATACAACACAGAATGTTACAATTCCTGCAAAAGCTAAATTTCTCTTCAAAACTTCTTTGTTATCATCACTTTTTATATCTTTTGACTCAGAGTTAAGTTCTATTGTTTCTAAAGTTAAAGACTTCACAATTTTGTTCTCTGTATAATTTTCTTTAATATCCTTTTTCTCATTTGTTTCTTCTGTTGGAAATTCATCTGTATCTTCTTCTTGTTCTTGATTTTCAGTCTGATCTTGCGTTTCTCCCTGCTCTTCAGCTTCTTTATCAACACACGCTAATTCCTGTTCTTTTATGTTACTCAATTTTGTTTCTCCAATACCTTTGATGTTTATTAGTTCATCAAGAGAATTAAAAATATCTGTTTCTCTATAGGATATTATTTTGTTTGCAGTAGAATTCCCAATCCAGATTATTTTATCCAAATCTTCTGCACCTGCAGTATTAATATTTATTTGAGTCTCATTGCAAGATGCATAAACTCCTGCAATTAGAAAAACTATTAGCATTAATAACATAACCTCTTTCATAAGGTATAAAACAAAAAACTATTTTTATTTTTTATCTTAATTTTTCTTTGAACTCAATATATTCAATCTTACCGCGTTTATTTCCTCTTTTTGCTATTAATATTTTTGAAAAGATTTTATTTTCAAGAAGCCAGATGCACATTCCTTTTTCTATCTGGTCTAAATAACCATTTCCTTTTACTTCCAATCCTATAACTTCATAATTTCCATAAGAATTTTTTTTGAAACAAACAAAATCAGGAAATCCTGTTCCAATAACCATTACTTTTTTGAAAGGATTATATTTTCTTTTTGCAGGAACTAATTTTCCCATTTTGCCCAATCTGTCATAATCAACTGTATTCATCCATTTGCTGACAACCCATCCAAGATCCTCCAAATCCTGCCTTACTTTTGCTTCAAATCTCTGTCCCTTAGCACGGGCTTTTTTACCTCTTTCAGAATTATTATTTTCTTTTTCCATAAAAATATCAATTAAAACAAGTTTATATTTTTATTTCATATAAATCTTATAAATAGTATCTAAAAAATTTCAACAAACTTTATAAATGTCTTTTGTAATGAATGAAAATGGAAGAAGAACAAATAAACCAAACTGCTGAAGAATCAGCAGAAAAACAGCAACAGGAAGAAGAAACTCCTGAAGCTAAAGAGACTGAAAAGGATGAAGGGGAACAGCCAAACGAAACTTCTGAAGCTGAGATAAATGAACCTTCATCAGAAGAACAACAAAATTAAACTGATATATTTTGTTAAAAATTTTTTATCAGGGAAAGGAGGGTGGGATTATTTATTTTTTGCAGAAGAATCATTATTTTCATCTTCTTCTGACTTTATCCACAGAAAAGGAATATAGAGAAGTCTTAATATTAATTCCAATACAACTATGAATATCAAGTAATAAAGAGCATTCTGAAAAAATAATGAAACTTCCATTATCCTGTTCACACCTGTTTCTATATTAAGAAATCCCGGCGTCATGATTGAAACTCCGAGAAGTGTAAGAGGAATAAGTTTTGCAATATCTCTGGCTAAATCTTCCTTAAAATAAGCGCATATTCTTATCGCAGAGATTAGCGCGGCACAGATTAATATTACACTCCCGACTTCAACTTCTTTTGCAAGTATTATCATAAAAATTGAAAAAATTGAAAACCAGATAAATATTATAATCGGAGAGATTATTACAAATTCAATTATATAAAATAAAACCCCAAAAAGTTTTATGATTCCTGCATGTTTGTATTTATTATACTGGTTAAGGTTAAGTTTAAGGGCATCTTTTTCTGAGAGAAATCTGTAGAACAGCCATATAAATATGCCATATACTGCAATTCCTATTGAGATAAAAAACAATGTAGGAATAAACTGCAATTTTTCTGGAAAAATGCTTACTAATCCCTCATAAATTCTGTTTATGCTGTCTGCTAAATTAGTCACCATCTTTCTTTTATTAAATAAAACATCTTTTTAAATTTTACAAATCGCGAGCCTGTAAGGTGCGCCGTTTGTTTTCCTTTGCCCTCTTTATTGCATCAATTAGAATATTTTCAACTTTCCTTTCAAGAGCAGTTTCAACTTCATCGGCAACGCTTGAAATCGAATTTTCCTTGTCAAGTTCTTTCACAACTTTTCTAATATTGCTTCTGACAACCAAGCTCATGTAATAATCTATAAATCTGTCTATTTAAATTTATTTTTTGGAAACA
>CAZPUY010000015.1:0-2450 GCA_964589905.1 Candidatus Woesearchaeota archaeon | reverse complement strand
CAAGCTCATGTAATAATCTATAAATCTGTCTATTTAAATTTATTTTTTGGAAACATAAATGCTTATATATCTAAGGATAAACAGCTTTATATGACGAAAGTATTGTTAATTGACGATGATACATTCATGCACGATATTGTTAGAATGCCACTGGAAAAAGTTTGTGGGCATGAGATAATTTCTGCATATAACGGAAAAGAAGGATTAGAAAAGTTAATTAAAAATCCAGACACAAAATTAATCTTATTAGATAATAATATGCCTGAAATGACTGGCTGGGAATTTTATAATAAATTACAGAATAATCCTGAATATGAAAAATACAGAAACATAACAATAATTTCAACAGGAAATTTTTCAGAAGAACAAAAAGAAAATTTTGATTATTCACTGCAAAAACCATTCACTTTTAAGGAAATTGATGAAGTAATAAAAAAATATTCTAAATAATTATTTTTCAGGTTTCATAAACGGAAACAATAAAATTTCCCTTATAGAATGACTGCCTGTAATAAGCATCACAAACCTGTCGATTCCCATGCCAAATCCTGCTGTCGGAGGCATGCCATATTTTAGCGCTTCAACAAAATCCTTGTCAAATTTATGTTTCTCTTCTGATTTCTTTTTTTCCTGTTCCCTGAATCTTGTTTCCTGGTCAAAAGGGTCATTCAGTTCTGAAAAAGCATTCACAATTTCTATGCCATTGATAATAAGCTGAAATCTCTGAACTGTTTTATCATCTTTCTTTTTCGCAAGAGGAGAAATATCCAAAGGATGATTTATCACAAACGTCGGCTCTTTTATTTTTTTCACTGCTTCCTTAAATGCTTCATCATTCATCTTCCCCTTTGTCAGTTCCTTAAAAGTTATTTTCTTAAAAGGTTTTTTAATGGAAATCTTTTTTCCATCTCTTTCAATCTCTGCCTTTCCATTTACTTTTTTTATAACTTCTATGATAAGTTCTTCTGTGATTTTCATGAGTTCGTTATAATCTATATATGCCTGATAAAATTCAAGAAGAGTAAATTCCGGATTATGGCTCCAGTCAGCACCTTCATTCCTGAAACATTTAGCAAATTCAAAAACTTTTTCAAAACCTGCAACAATTAGTCTTTTAAGATAAAGTTCTGGTGCTATCCTCAAATATACATCTTTGTCATAAACATTATAATGAGTAGTAAAAGGTTTTGCGTTTGCTCCCCCATAAAGCGGCTGCAAAATAGGCGTGTCAACTTCCAAAAATCCTCTGTTTATGAGAAAATCCCTGATTGCTTTTATTGTTTCTCCTCTTTTCCTGAAAATCTCTTTCACTTCCGGATTTGTAATAATATCAAGATATCTTTTCCTGAATTTATCTTCTTCATTTTGCAGTCCGTGGAATTTTTCAGGAAGCGGCAGAATTGCTTTGCTTAACAAATCAATTTTTTTTACAAGAATAGAAATTTCTCCTGTTTTTGTTTTAATAATTTCTCCTTCAACTCCTATGAAATCGCCTGTGTCGATATATTTCTTAAAAAAATCAAAAATTTTTTCAGAAGTTTTTCCTTCCTGAAAAACCAATTGTATATCTCCTGTCTCGTCCCTTAATTTTGCAAAAGAAATTTTTCCAAGTTCTCTTCTTGTCATTAATCTGCCTGCACTTTTTACCTTGCTTCCTAATTTTGCTCTAAGGCACTCTTCAGCAGAATTTTTTTTGTCAAAATTGTCAGGATAAGGATTAATTTTTCTTTTCTCAAGTTCTTTTAATTTCTTTAACCTTTCTTTTATTATTTCTTCTTCGCGCCCCATAATTTTAATAATGAGATTTAGTTTTTATATTTAACTTAGTAAGATTTAAAAACATATTTTACACAATATAAACATGAAAAGAGGAACAAAGAAATATTTGTTTAAACGTAAAAAAGAAATGAAATGCAAACCTGCTTGTGGAGGAGGATTTTATTTTCTTGGATTTATTGGAGCAGCAATTTATTACATTCAAAATGCAACAGGATTTTGGGATGGTGTCCTCGGAATTCTCAAGGCAATTGTTTGGCCTGCTTTTTTAATATATAAGTTGCTGGGATTTTTAGGATAAATTGTCTTCAATTTCATCAAGAATTATTCTTTTTTTGAATTTTCCTCTTTCTTTAATTTTGTTTCTTTTTATTTTATTCAATTCTTTTTTATCAATGTTCTTAAATTTATAAATTGCTTCAATAACTTCTAGAATATCTATTAATTCTTCTTCATTACTGTCAGTTAAAAATTCGTCAACTTCTTCTTTTAATTTCTCTTTTAATTTATTCCAATATTCTTCATCATCTGCTATATGTTTTTTTATTTTCAATCTTTTTCCCTTTAAAATTTTAGGAATCTTATCTCTTACTAATTTATTATACTTCATCTTCTATCCAACTCATCATTTAATAATTCATCTGCTAATTGCTGAAATTTGTCCCAACGTGAAA
>CAZPUY010000014.1:4712-8713 GCA_964589905.1 Candidatus Woesearchaeota archaeon | reverse complement strand
GTGAAAATTATCTCTGCAGAAATAAACGAACTCACTAAAACAATTAAAATTAAAATAATTATACCTCTTCTCATTTTTTCCTCTTTAAAAAATAGTAATTCTTATTTATAAATATTTGTTCAATCTTCATTTTTGTGGTTAGATAATGTTTAAAAATAAATCTTCCGTTATATAAAAATGAAAAAGGAAATGAAGGTTACTCCGTGGGAAGTTAGCGGGAAAATTGATTATGGAAAATTGATTAAAGAATTTGGAATTTCACCATTAAGACAATTGCCGGACATTTTTGAAAAAAATGTTTTATTCAGAAGAAAAATTATTTTTGGTCACAGAGACATTCAAAGAATTCTTGAAGCTATAAAAAATAAGAAAAAATTCGTCATGATGACAGGGCTTATGCCTACAGGAAAGTTCCACATTGGCCATATGATTCTTGCACAACAAATGGTTTTTTATCAAAAATTAGGAGCAAAAATTTATATTGCAGTTGCGGATTTGGAATCCTATAATGCGAGGGGGCAAAGTCTTGAGGAAAGCAGAAAAATTGCGATTGAACAATACATAATAAACTACATCGCCCTTGGACTAAAACCTGAAAATTGTGAAATTTATTTTCAAAGTGAAAGAAGCAAAAACGCTGAAAAAGCAAATGCTTATTACAGACTTCAAAATATCCTCGCAAAATATGCAACTTTTAATGAATTCAAAGCTGTTTATGGAGAAATAAGTCCTGGAAAAATGATTTCTGCTTTACTCCAAGCATCAGATATGCTTCATGCACAACTTCCTGAATTTGAAGGAAAACCAGTTCCTGTTCTGGTTCCTGTAGGAATAGACCAGGATCCTCATATGAGACTAGCCCGAGATATTTCAAAAAGGATAAAAGATTTTAATTTTATTCAATTAAGTTCTACTTATCATCTTTTTATGCCCGGACTTTCCGGAGAAAAAATGTCCTCTTCTGATCCAAACTCATTCATTGCACTAACAGACTCACCAAAAGAAGTTGAAACAAAAATAAAAAGATATGCTTTTTCAGGCGGGCAAAATACAATTGAAGAGCACAGAAAAAAAGGAGGCAATCCTGACGCCGATGTCTCTTTCCAGTATCTCAGATTTTTCTTTGAGCCCGACGACAAAAAACTTCAGAAAATTTATGATGATTACAAATCAGGAAAAATGCTGACTTCTGAATTAAAAGAAATCTTAATTGAAAAAATAAATGCTTTTCTGAAAGAACATCAGAAAAAAAGAGAACTGGCTAAAAAACAGATTGATAAATTTTTGATGAAATAATTAATCCCTGTAAAAAACATGTTTTGTTTTTATGTTCTTGAAATTCAATTTTTTTACTCCTTTCCAGCTTTTCGGTTTTTTTATATATTTCATATGATAAAATGTCTGTTTTTTGTTTAAATGAGGATATTTATCTGCAAAAATATCTTCAACAGCCTTAAGACAAAGCTCCCATTCTTCACTCTCTACTTCAGGATTCATAATCGCTTTTTGATTAATCTTATTTCTTTTGTTATTTTCCCAAAAACAGGAATATGCTCTTGGCTGCAATAATATTTTAGATAATTCTTTGCTATTCCCAAACCATTGCTCATTTCTGCCAAGTACAGTATAACCTATCATTATCTTTTCGGCATAATTGCAATCTCTCGCTTCGCCAAAAAGCATTCTTGCAAAAAGAATTTTTTCAGGTTCTTTCTTTAATTTCTCAAGACTAAACTCTTCAGTTTTTTTGCTTGATATATTAACTTTGCTTTCCAAGTCATTACTCTTCTCTTTCATAAAGTCATTATCAATTATAATTTGTCCTCTGGGTTTGCTGGCAGAAGCTTTTTCTTCTAAAGGAGAAAATGTCAGATAACCAACCAAACTAATACCTGCAATTGTTCCTGCTAAAGCCATATAACTTCCTTTTTTAATTGTTTTAGGATTAACAATTGTAATTTGACTATAATGTTTCTCTTTCATTTTTCCTCACATATTTTGGTTTAAAAATTAATTTAGGTATAATATTCATTTCTCTTAGTTTAGAATCAGTATCTAATCGTATGTCTTTGCCATATTTATGTGAAAAAAGAAGGTTGCCTTTCTCATCATTTCCATAATAAAGAGCAGTATGAGTGCCAATCCTGTTCGGACGATTTCTTTTACTATTAAAATTCTTAAAAAGAACAATAGTCTCAAATGGTTTCAAATAATCTCGATAATTCTCAAGAGAGCCCTTCACACGTTTAACAACTTTGTTTTTTTTATGTAAATCCCAGGCATAACTTGTTTTGGTATAAACTGAACCAGACAATAATTCAGCCATTACTCTGTTATAAGTAAAACAATATGGTCCGTTAATATTAGAAATTTCATCTACCAACCCAAGCATTCTATTGTATTCTTTTATCTCTTCTTCTGGCAACTCAGTAAACTTAACAACCTTCTCTTTAGGTAACTCAGCATTCAGTTTATTCTCTAAAGGTGAACAAGTAAGATTAAAAGTTATGATAGTTCCTAATATAGAAGCTCCCACAGGTTTCAGAATTTCTTTTATGTTTTTTACCATAAATTCAAACATAAAATTCCTTTTTTAAACATTTCCAATTTTTTTGGAAAGATTAATTTTATAAAATCCTTTATTCTATTTTATCTATGAAGATTTTACTTTTGCATGTGGACTATATCAAATTCAAACCATTGAAAAAAGCGCTAAAAGGGATAGGAGAATTGTCTGAAGAAGAAAAGAAAGAAATAGAAGTTAAAGAGGCACTAGTGGTTTTAACTGCTGTCGAGAAAAATGACACAGATACAAAAAAGATTGCTGAAAAGCTTGCAGAAAATATAAAGGATGTTGCATCTCAGGTTAAAACAAAAAAAATTGTTCTTTATCCTTATGCCCATCTTTCAAAAGAACTTGCTTCTCCGGATTTGGCTGTAAAAACTCTTGATGAAACAGAAAAAAAACTTAAGAAAAATTTTGAAGTTGTGAGAGCCCCTTTCGGATATTACAAAGAGTTTGAAATGAAAGTTAAAGGACATCCTCTTTCTGAATTATCAAGAGAAATAAGAATTGAAGGTGGCAAAAGTAAGGATGTAGAAAAATACGACGCTAAACAGCTTCTTAATGAAATTTCAAAAACAAAACTTGATACTTCAAAATTAAAAGAGAATGACCACAGAATTATCGGACAGCAAATGGATTTATTTTCTTTTAGCGAAGTTGCGCCGGGTATGGTTTTCTGGCATAATAATGGATTAATAATAAGAAATAATCTAATTGAATTTATGAGAATGTTAATGAAAAAAAGAGGTTATGAAGAAGTTATGACTCCTCAGATTTTGGATAAAAGATTGTGGCAGATTTCAGGACACTGGGAAAAATACAAGGAAAATATTTTTTTAACAGAATATGAAAACAGGATATTTGCAGTAAAACCGATGAATTGCCCGGGAGGTTTGTTAATTTTTAAACATTCTCCGAAAAGTTACAGGGATTTGCCTTTGAAATCAGGAGAATTTGGAATTGTTCATCGTCAGGAATTGTCAGGAGTTTTGGGGGGGCTTTTCAGAGTCATTCAATTCACACAGGATGATGCGCACGTTTTCTGCACTGAAAAACAGCTCGAAGAGGAAATTTTTAAGGTAATGGATTTAATGGAATTAGTTTATTCAAAATTCGGATTCAAGTATTCAATTGAACTTTCAACGCGTCCTGAAAAAAGAATTGGTTCTGATGAAATTTGGGATAAGGCAGAAAAAGCACTGGAAAATGTTTTGAAGAAAAGAAAAATTAAATACAAAATTAACAAAGGAGACGGTGCTTTTTACGGACCCAAAATTGATTTTCATTTGAAAGATTCTTTAGGAAGAACATGGCAGTGCGGAACAATCCAGGTTGATTTTTCAATGCCTGAAAGATTTGAACTTGAATATACTGATAAGGATAACAAAAGGAAAAGACCGATTATGATTCATCGGGCAATTTATCTGCAGAAAGC
>CAZPUY010000014.1:0-4702 GCA_964589905.1 Candidatus Woesearchaeota archaeon | reverse complement strand
GGAAGTCTGGAAAGATTTATCGGAATTTTATTGGAACATACAAACGGAAGACTGCCAACATGGCTCGCTCCGATACAAATGAGAATTCTAAATCTTACAGACAGGAATGCTGATTATGCAAAAAAGATAATTGAAAAAATCAGTGAAGAAATTCCAAATATAAGAATTGATGCTGATTTCAGACAGGTTCCTCTTCCGGGAAAAATCAAAGAAGCAGAAATCATGAGAGTTCCTTATATAATTGTTGTAGGAGACAAGGAAGAAAAAAGTAAAAATCTGGCAGTAAGAGCAAAAGGAAACAAAAAGATTGAAACAATAAAAACAGATGCTTTTATAGAAAAGATTAAAAAGGAAATTGAAAAGAGAGAATAAATGAATTCACAATTCCTCCTCGAAAAATTAGAACATTCTGAAGAATTTAAAAAATTTAAGAAAGAAAATCCTACAGCATATTTATGTTCTGGTTTTTTTGTCATTGATTTTGCAGAAAAAAATCCTGAGAGCAAATATCATCTTGATTTTTTCATTCCTTCAAATAAAAAAACATTCAGTTTTGAATTGGAAAATGGAGTTAAACTTGTAGAATTGGAAAGAACTGATGGACATGTTCTGGAAAAAGTTTTGATGAAAGATAATTTTAATCTTGGGAAATTAAAAGAAAAAATCCTTGTAGAAATGGAATTAAAAGGAATAAAAAATAAAATCCAGAAAATGATTTTTTCTTTGCAAAACAAAAAAGGAAAAGATTTTTTATTAGGAACAATTTTTCTTTCAGGACTTGGATTGCTAAAAGTTAATCTTGATATTTCAAAAAATAAGATAACTGATTTTGAAAAAAAATCTCTTTTTGACATGATGAAAATAGTTCGAAAATAAAGACAAATAAACAATTACTTTCCCACAACAAATCTTATCATCATTTCTGAATTATGTGTTGAGAGAATTTTAAATCCTGTTTTTGTGAATAAGTCATGAATCTCTTTTTCTTCAAATAAATAATAATATCTCTTTCCTTTATCGCGCCAATTAACAAATTTTTCTTTCCCTTTTTTCTGATTAAATCTTTTTGAATTAAAATTCCAGACTCCGATAAGAACTTTTGCTTTTGGTTTTATAACCCTATACAATTCTGAAATTGCTTTTTTATGCTCAGAGAGATTCAGGCAATGCAAAGCAGAAATTGAGATTGCATAATCAAAAAAATTATCTTCAAAAGGAAGTTTAGTTAAATCAGCAACAAAAAATTCTGCATCAATCTTTTTTTCCTTTGCCCGCTCTTTTGCCAGTTCAATCATTTTCTCGGAAAAATCAACAAGATACATTTTCCCGTTTCTAATTTTTGTCAAATGCCTGCCACTTCCAGAACCCAAATCCAAAACATTCCCTGAACATTTTTTTAGAAAATCTTTGCTCAATTCAGAAGGCTTTTTCTTAAACTCATGCCATTCTTCTGCAATTGCATTCCATACTTGGTGTTGGTTCATAAAAAAGAGAAAGAAGAGGGAATTAAAAAGATTTTTATATGAATAATCATTCTTTTAATTATGAAAAGAGGTAGAAGATATCATCACCATTATCTTAAAAAATCCCATAAGTCTCACAAATCTCGACGGTCTAATTTTAATAGAATAAATTATTTTTCAAGAAAACATCCCTTAGTAATTAGTGTTCTTTTAATTATTAGTTCAATAATCTTATTTAGATTATCTTTTACTAATTCTTTCTTGAGTAGTTCTGAAGTTTTTATATGGTCTATTATTTTAAGTATTGGTTTGTTTCTTGCTGGCTTTCTTGTTTTGGTGGGATGGTGGAAAAATCATATTTCAATGTTGACAACAAAGCATCATATTACTTTGAGACATTAAAAAATTATTCCCCTTCAAATTTTATCAGACTGAAAAAAGGATATTTTGAAAGTTTTTCTTTTCCTTTCAAATCAGAGAGTTCTATCGGAAAACAGCATTCAACAATTTCTCCTCCGAGATTTTCAATTAGTTTGCATGAAGCAAGTGCTGTCCCTCCTGTTGCAATCAAATCATCTACAAGAAGAACTTTCTGCTTCGGAGAAATTGCATCCTTGTGAATTTCTACCTTGTCAGTTCCGTATTCCAGTTCATAACTTTCTGAAATAGTTTCTGCAGGAAGTTTTCCCGGCTTGCGTATCAGAACCAATCCTGCCCCTAATCTTGCAGCAAGCATTCCGGCAAGAATAAATCCCCTTGATTCAATTCCTGCAACAGCATCTATCTGCAAATTTTTATATCTTTCATAGAGCATCTCAAGTAATTTATGCAATCCTTCCCTGTCTTTAAACAAAGTTGTGATATCCCTGAACATAACTCCCTGTTTTGGAAAATCAGGAATTGTCCTTATCTTATCTTTCAATTTAGCAATTTCCTGTTCCTTTAAAAAAGAATCAATCACATTGAGAAGAATTTTTTTAACTCTTTCTGTATTATTTTTCATAACTTCTTTAATCATTTCCCATGTAACATTCTTTTCATCTTCTTTCCAGCAGTCATAATCTGTTGTCATTGCTATAACCCCATAAGGAACTTCTGCTTCATTTGCAAGAATCGCTTCAGGAGCAACTGACATATTTATTACATCTGCCCCAAACTGACAAAACATCCTGCTCTCTGCCTTTGTGGAAAATCTCGAACCCTCAATTGTTATAACTGTCCCTTTCTTATGGCAAAAAAATCCCAATTTCTCACATGATTCAATTAATTTTTTTCTAAGCACTTCTGAAAAAGGATTTACCATCGGAGTATGTATAGCACCAAACTCAAATTTATCATAAAAAGAAAGTTTTCTCTGTTTTGTGAAATCAATAAAATCGTCAAGGATAACAAAATCTCCTCTCTTTATTTCTTCTTTCAAAGAACCAACTGCAGTTGTTGCAAGAATGTATTTGCATCCTTCATATTTTAATGCAAAAATGTTCGCACGATTATTTACTTCTGTCGGAGGAATCTCATGTTTCAAACCATGTCTGGAAATTATTACAACCTCTATCCCATTTATTTTTCCTGTTATCAAAGGCGAAGAAGGTTTTCCAAAAGGCGTGTCAGATTCTATTTGTTTATAATCTGAAAGAATTTCGGGATTTTCAAGACCACTTCCTCCTATTATCCCTATTTTTAACCTCATAACATCTTTTAGCAGAAATAATTTAAAAGCATTCTTGCGATAGAAAAGATAGTTTTATTAAACAAAATCTCAAAATAAGTTAAATGATAAAACAGATTAAAGATAATATATGGAAGTTTAGATTTAATTCGTTCGGCTCACATGTTTATCTGGTAAAATTACACGGCAAGAACATAATAATTGATACAGCCTCGAGATTAAATAGAAAAAGTTTAGTACAACATTTAAACGAATTGAACCTTAAGCCTGAACAGATAGACATAGTTATCCTTACTCACAATCACCCAGACCATACAGGAAACATAAGTTTATTCAAAAATGCAAAAATATACGGAGATAAATCTGATTTTAGTTCTGAAAAGATTAATAACATAGATAATCTAAAGATAAAAGAATTAGAAATAATAAAAACTCCCGGACATACAAAAGGAGGAATTTGTATATATTTTCGCAAAGAAAAAGTTCTATTCTCAGGAGACACATTATTTGGCAGAGGAGTCGTCGGAAGAACAGATTTTCCCGGAGGTTCGCATGAACAACTCTTAAATTCATTAGAAAAACTAAAAAAAATTGATTACGAGATTCTTTGCCCGGGACATGGAATTATCCACAATAAAGATTATTAGTTCTAAGAAAATATTATAAATTAAATTCAGGAAGAATACACATGCTAAAACCAAAAAAGAACGAACAGAGAAAACCGACAAAAACAATTTCAGGAATTACTCCTGTAGCAGTTATGTTGCCTCCAAGAAAATGCGGGCACGGAACCTGTTTATATTGTCCCTCGCTGAATGTTCCACAAAGTTACACTCCGAAAAGTCCTGTAGTTATGCGTGCGAGCGAAGTTAATTACGACGCTTACAAACAGGTAAAAGCAAGAATAAAAGCTTTTGAAGCAATGCATCACCCAACAGAAAAAATTGAACTGATAATAATGGGCGGAACTTTTCTTGAATATCCGGAAAATTTTCAGTATGATTTTATAAAAAAATGTTATGATGCTTTGAATGGAAAAAAATCAAAAACTTTGGAACAAGCCCAGAAATTAAACGAAAAAGCAAAACACAGGTGCGTTGCATTATGTGTAGAAACCCGTCCTGATGAATGTATACAATATATAGAAAGAATGAGAAAATTCGGAGTTACCAGAGTTGAACTCGGAGTCCAAATCCCCGACGATAAAATTTACAAAATTATCAAAAGAGGACATAATGTTAAGGAAGTTATTGATGCAACAAAAGCACTGAAAAATGCAGGATTCAAAATTGGTTATCATATCATGCCAGGACTTCCCGGAAGCAATCCAAAAAAAGACATAAAACTTTTCAAAGAATTATTCTCCAATCAAAATTTCAAACCAGACCAACTCAAAATTTATCCTTGTACAGTTATGCCCGGTTCACTTTTAGAAGAAGAATATTGGAAGAAAAAATATATTCCGTATACAAAAGAGCAAACAGAAAAAATTCTGATAGAAATGCTGAAAATAATTCCGCGATATTGCAGAGTTATGAGGATTATGAGAGAAATTCCACCCGAATACATT
>CAZPUY010000013.1:0-9238 GCA_964589905.1 Candidatus Woesearchaeota archaeon | reverse complement strand
ATTTTTTCAGAACAGGAATTGATAAAGGTTCAATTTGTTTTTTATTTTGGAAAAAGTTTCCTGTCGGTTCCCATCCGTTTCCTGTAACATTAAATTCGCTGTCAGCAATTATTATTTTTTCGACAGCCATTGAATTCTGTGTGATTGTTCCTGTTTTGTCTGTTGCTATAACTGTTGCGACTCCCAAAGTTTCAACAGCCGGCAAATGTCTTATAATTGCATTCCTCTTTGCCATTCTCCTGGCGCCTACTGCCAGAACAATAATTAAAACTGCAGGCAATCCTTCAGGAATTCCTGAAACTAATGAAGCAATCGTGAACAAAAATATGTCAAAAAATTCCAGTCCCCGAATAAAAAAACCAATAAGAAAAGTCAACAATGCCCCAATAAAAGCAAAAATTCCCATCTGGACTGCAAGCTGGGAAACTTTTTTGCTAAAATGTGTTTTGGGCTGGACAATTTCCTGAATTGATTCTGCAACCTGTCCCACTGCTGTATTATCTGCAGTTGCGACGACAACAGCTTTTGCCTGTCCGGATACAACCAATGTACTCATAAAAACCATATTTATTCTGTCTGCCAAAATAACAGACTTCTCGAGAATATTCAGATTTTTTTCCACAGGCAATGATTCTCCTGTTAATGAAGATTCCTGGGTTCGGAAATTTTTCATTTCAAAAAGACGCGCATCAGCAGGAATTTTGTCCCCTTCTTCCAACAAAATTATATCACCAGGAATTAGATTTTCTGAAGGAATTTTTATAATTTCTTCATTTCTATAAACTTTTGCATAAGAAATTATTAATTTTTTCAAAGCATCGATTGCCCTTTCTGCTTTTCTTTCCTGAATAAATCCGATAGTAGCATTAATTAAAACAACAGAAAGAATAACATAAGCATCAATTAAATGATGAAAAATAAAAGAGATAATCATAGCTGCAAATAAAATATAAATTAACGGACTGTTAAACTGCTTGAGAAATATAAAAATTTTTGGGGTTTTCTTTTTTTTAGAGATTTCATTTAATCCTATTTCTTTTAATCTTGTTTTTGCTTCTTCTTCTGTCAGTCCTTTTTCAGAAGTTTTTAATTCACTGAAAATATCTTCCTTGGTTTTTGCGTGATAATAATTCACCTCTGTCATTGAAAAAAAAAGGATAACGGATTTATTAATTTAACGAAGTTATTTATTTCAAAAACTTAATAAACCCTACTTACCTTTTTTAGAAAATGAAGAAAAAAGAAGAAAAAATCAGCAATGATTCTTTTATATCTTTAGTGCGAAGGCCATGGAATCGGTTGGGACAATTCTTTCTAATTGCAGCAGTTGTTATAATTGTTGCAGTAATAAGCATTGTAACAGTTTCAAATTACACACAAAAAACAGATGTGATAAAACTTTATGATCTTGGAGAAGAGTTGGGAATTGAAAGTCAGCAAGTTTTGGATTATGGAACATACAACTCTCTAAATGAAACAGCAATGAGAACTTTGATGGAAGAGTTTATTCAAAATTATGTAAGTTATGTTGGAGAAGGAAAAAATCTCTATTTTTTATTTGGAAACCGGCAAAAAATTTATGTTATAGGGTATCAACAGATAGTCGAAGAGGTTTGTATAAAATTAGATCCTGAATCTTCTGAATGTGCAGATATTGAAGCACTAGGAGAAACAGAGGAATTTTCTGCAAATGGAGAAGAGATAACTAAAGTTGTTATAAGTGTAGGAGACACAGATTATGAATTTCTATTGAATTATGGAGAAAATTTCTATTTTGTAATTTGGCAGGAAATTGGCGGCGAAAAATATGTTATTACAGGTGAATAGGATAGCAGGAAATGGGAAATAAAAAGAGGAAAATTTTAAAGGATAAATACGGGATAAGTATTGTAATCGGGTACATTCTGTTAATAAGTGTCTCAATAGTTATGAGCATACTTGTTTATCAATGGCTAAGAACATATGTGCCAACTGAAACTCCGCAATGTTCTGACGGAACTTCTGTCCTAATAAAAAATGTTTTTTATGACTGCACCTCAGAAAATGAAGAATTAACTTTAACTATAAAAAATAACGGCAGATTTAGTGTCAATGGTTTTTTTATACATGCATCAAACAAAACAGAGGAAGAAGTTGCTATTATAGATCTTTCAATAAAAGTTACAACAGCAGAAAGTCTATTCGGCAATTCTGTTATATTCGGACTATCTGAGAACAGTCTTGCTCCGGGAAAAGAAAAAACTTTTTCATTTGATGTCAGAGAATATAGTAATAAACTTGTAAAGATTGAAATAATACCCACAAGAATACAGGATATTGAAGGAAAAACAAGATTAGTCAGTTGCAGTGATGCAAAGGTTGAGGAAAGCATAACATGTTACACAGAATAATTAAATAAAAGAATTTAAAAATAATAAAATCATACAATTAAAATGATAAAAAATAAAAGAGGCAGAAATAGAAATTTTTATCAGCAAAAAAATCTTTCTAAAAATCGCAAAGGACTTTCACCTGTAATTACTACTGTGCTTTTAATTGCTCTTGTAATTGTTATTATATCAATAATTTTCCTGTGGTTCAGGGGAATGGTTGAAGAAGGAGTTACAAAATTCGGGAAAAATATAAAACTTGTGTGTGATGATGTTGAATTTGAAACCAGTTATTCTTCAGGAACATTAAATATTGTTAATACAGGAAATGTTCCGATATTTATGGTTAATATAAAAATGTCCCAGGGAGGAAATTACCAGACAAAAGAGATAACAGAATTTAACGGGATTAGCTGGCCGATTAGTGGATTAAATCAGGGAGGAACTTTTTCAGGAAATATAGATGTAAATTCCGGAACAGATAAGATAATAGTATTGCCAGTTTTAATCGGAACATCAACCAAAGGTAAAAAAACTTATATATGCGAGGGACAATATGGCAAGGAACTTAGCATATAAAAAAAATTCTTCCTCTAATTTTTTTCAAAACAAGAAAGGTTTGTCTGCGGTTGTGATTACAGTAATTTTAATTGCTCTAAGCATGGCTGCAATAGTTATTGTCTGGACTTTTGTTAATAATATGGTAAAAAAACAAATCAGCAGCAGCGAATCATGTTTTGGAAATTTTGACAAGGTTAAAATTAATCAGCAATATACATGTTATGAAAAAATAAGCGATACAGAATATAAAATAAGATTTTCATTGATGATAGGGGACATTGAGACAGACAAAGTGATTGTTTCGGTATCGTCGGCAAATGCCATTAAAAGTTATGAAATAACAAATGAGGACCAGCAGGATATTGGATTAACTACATATCCTTCAGGAGGAGAAGTCAAACTTCCTGAAAAGAATGCAGGACTGACTTATATTGCAACAGGATTTAATTCAGCAATAGATTTGATACAAATTGCTCCTGTTATCGGCGGGAATCAATGCGAAATTTCTGATTCTCTTTCTTATGTCGAAGAATGCATAGATTGAATAAGGTTTGCAACATTAATTATTTAAATTAAAATTTACTTGAAAGTATATGAAAAAAGGGGGAAAGAAAAAAGCGCAAGTTTGGATAGAGACAGTAATCTATACTCTTATTGCCTTTGTAATGATTGGACTTGTTTTATCTTTTGCAAAACCTAAAATAGAAGAAATCCAGGACAGCACGATTCTGCAGCAATCTACAGAAATGATGAAAGAAATAGATTCCATAATTTTAACAATGGGGGCAGCAGGAAATCAAAGAATTATTGAAATTGGAATAAAAAAGGGGGACCTAAAAATAGATGGCCAGGGTGATAAAATAATTTTTGAGATGGAAAGCCAGAGTGTTTACAGCGAACCTGGCAAAGAAGTAAATGACGGAAATATAATAGTTTTAACCGAAGAGAAAAGCGGATATAATCTGGTAACTTTAACAAGAGATTACGGAGAAGATAATTATGATTTACAAGTTGAAGGAGAAAATAAAATAAAAGTTATAAGCAAGGCATCAACTTCATATAAATTATCAATATTAAATGAAGGAGAGATTGAAGGAAAAACTACGCTGGACATATCTATAAATTAATATGAAAAACATAAGATTAATTAATGATGTGGGAAATTATGAAAGAGTAAAGATAAACTTTCATCCAGACATTCCTCCGCTAAAAAAAATAAAAGATAAAACAAAAATAGATATAAGATATTGTGTTATATCTCCGTTCGCATTTGTTCATATTTACTGGGATGAAAAAATTTATGAACTTGTTTATGATATTGAAGAACCGATTCTTAGTGAAGAAGAAAAAATTTTCAGGACACAATTGACAACTGCTATACGTGATTTGATAAATTTTGAGGGGATTGTTGAAAAAAATGAAGAGGCGCTTTTAGATTACATAGACAAAAGACTGAAACTTCTTGCAGTTGAATTTAGCATGGATATTCCATATGAATCATACAAAAAAATATATTATTATTTATGCAGAGATTTTATAGGCATTAATGAAATTGAACCAATGCTCAAAGATTATTTTATAGAAGACATAGAATGCAACGGGATAAACAGTCCTGTGTATATAATTCACAGGATTTACAGAAATATAAAGACGAATATATCTTTTGGAAATATAGAAAAACTTGAGAGCCTTGTTGAAAAACTTGCACAAAGATGCGGAAAACATATTTCTTACTCTGACCCAATATTAGACGGAACTCTTCCTGACGGAAGCAGAGTAAACGCAACTTACACAATAGATATAACAAGCCATGGACCCACATTCACAATCAGGAAATTCACAAAAACTCCATGGACACCAATACAGTTGATTTCATTTCGCACATTAAGTCCTGAAATGCTTGCATATTTGTGGATGCTTGTTCAATACAGAATGAATATACTTATAACCGGAGGAACAGCGTCGGGAAAAACAACTTTGCTGAATGCTGTCGCTTTTTTTATTCCGCCTGAAGCGAGAGTTGTAAGCATTGAAGATACAAGGGAATTAAATTTGCCGAGAGAAAACTGGCTTCCGAGTGTTGTCAGGGGAGCAACAGGCATAAAAGGAAATGAAATAACTCTTTTTACATTACTTAGAAGTTCATTCAGGCAAAATCCCGATTATGTAATTGTCGGTGAAGTAAGAGGCAAAGAAGCATCTGTACTATTTCAGGGAATGGCTTCAGGACATTCTTCTATAAGCACCATGCACTCAGATTCTGTTGATACTTTAATAAAAAGACTTGAAACTCCGCCGATAGAACTTTCTCCGACTCTGCTGAATGTCCTTGATTGTGTGTGCATCATGACGCATGCCATTGTAAATAAAGAAGAAACAAGAAAACTCAGAGAGATTGTAGAGATAGTAAATGTCGATTCTGAAGGGGTAGCCACAATTAACGCGCCATTTTCATGGAATCCTGCTGATGACAGATTTTACCTCAAAAAAACCAGCAGAGTATTTGAAAAAATTGCAAAGAGATACGGAATAAGCGTAGAAGAACTAGAAATAGAATTCAGAAAAAGAATACAGGTAATTTATCAGTTATATCAAAGGAAAATATCAAAATTTGAAGATGTTCAAAAGATAATAAACAAATATTACAAAAGACCAGAAGAAGTTTTGAGAGAATTGGGTGTTGAGTAGATTATTTTATTAATTTTAAATTAAATTAGATTCCATAACCAAGAAGTACTACTAGAACTAGGTTGGGTACACACACATAACCTAGCACGATTAGAAGAATAACATCTTCTAATTTGTCCCCATTGTGATGAAGAACAAGAAGCCCCTACACCAACTCTATCATTAGTCGACGTTATTTGAATATATCTAGCAGAAATTGCACCTGAACAACTTCCCCCTGAACAATAATCAGTATTTGTATCGGTATCTACCTCACAAGTAACACTTCCATCAGAATTTATTGTTCTGATTGAGCTTCCTGATGAACATATTCCTGTAACTCTTGCCTGAACTCCTTCTAATTCATTTATACTATGTCCAAATGTTGAAGGAGAAGAAGTCCCATAAGCCCAAACTCCAACACCAACAATTGCCAAAATTCCTAGAGCAATAAATGTATAAAGCCATCTGTTTGAAAAATTAATTTTGATATTTATTGTTCTGCCTCTTTTTTTCTTCATATTAATCAATAGTGTTACGAATTTTTAAATGTTTCTTTGATAAAATAATCAAAATATTTAATAACATAAAAATCTTTTCTGCCTTATGAAAAGAGAGGATATACAATTCTTAAATCAACTTATTATGTCACTCGAAGAAGCAGGTTCAAATCTCGAAAAAGCATACAAAAAAGAAGATTATGAAAATTTCAACAAATCAAAAAAAATAATGCTTAGAATACAGAAAGAGATTTCTGATATGACAAAATGAGGAGATTCTGAATGACAATTGAAGAAAGTATAAAAGGCATTAAGGAAACAGTTTTCAGGGAAAAAAAGATAATAAATGAAATTAATTCCCTGCTTGATTATCTGAAAAATTCGGATAGTGAACAAGAAAAAAAGATGATTGATAATCATATGGAAAATCTGAAAAATTCATTAAAAAAAACCAATGATAAACTTTTAAAGAATCTTGAAGAGATAACAATTAAAAAACCATTGGCAAAAGCTGTTCCTGAAAAAGAGATAGAGATAAAAAAAACATTTCCTGAAAATAAAATCAAATTCCGTATCAAATCCAAAGGGGTATCTGAATTAGACAAAGAAATTCTGAAAAGACTGAAAAAGAAAAAAGAGAAAGTAGTTGAAAAAAAAGAAAAAAAGCCGAGTTTGTATGTTAAGACTGCGAATAATTTTTTTTCTGGATATGTAAAATCATTAATCAACAAGAAAAAACTTATGACACTTGAGAAAGACCTGATAAAGTCCAATCTTAATTATACTCCTGCAACTTATATGTCCACACTTATTTTTACAGTTATAATATCTGCAATAATTTCTTTTTTTATATTTATTTTTCTTCTTTTTTTCAGTATAACCCCGAACCTTCCGATAATAACAAGAGCCGCAGGAGGACTCGGCATGCGGTTTCTAAAAACTTTTTGGATTATTTTTGTTGTTCCTGCAGGAACTTTATTATTCTTATATTTTTATCCTTCTTTTGAAAGAAAATCTCTTGAAGGAAAAATAGATCAGGAATTACCATTTGCAACAATACATATGGCTGCTATTTCAGGTTCTATGATTGAGCCTACGAAAATTTTCAGCATAATTTCTTCCACAGATGAATATCCAAATTTAGAAAAAGAATTCAACAAACTCCTCAATGAAATAAACATTTACGGATATGACTTGGTTACTGCGCTGAAAGACAGAGCAATAAATTGTCCAAGCCAGAAACTTGGGGACCTTTTTAATGGATTAGCGACGACAATAACTTCAGGGGGAGATTTGTATGATTTTTTTGATAAAAGATCTAATAGTATGCTTTTTGAATACAGGCTTAACAAAGAGAAACGAACAAAAAGTGCAGAAACATTTATGGACATTTACATAAGTGTTGTTATTGCTGCGCCGATGATTCTTATGCTTCTTTTAATGATGATGAAAATAAGCGGGTTTGGAGTTAGTTTAAGCACATCAATGATAACTTTTCTTGTTGTCGGAGGAGTTTCTCTGATAAATATAATATTCTTAACATTTTCACAATTAAAACAAGGTTCTGCAGACTGATGGAATTAAAAAAAATTCATTGGGTGGGAATAATAAGCGGAATAGTAATTATAGGGCTGTCTTTTTTATTCTGGGGAACAAAATTTTTCTTTTTTCTATTCTGGTTTGGAATTCTTGT
The DNA here is from genome assembly GCA_964589905.1 of Candidatus Woesearchaeota archaeon. Lineage (GTDB taxonomy): Archaea > Nanobdellota > Nanobdellia > Pacearchaeales > GW2011-AR1 > RBG-13-33-26. The sequence continues at coordinate 1,448 of CAZPUY010000013.1, read as the reverse complement.
AGGAGCAACACCATTTGTATTTACAAGCATACATGAAACGAGAGTATCCAAAGAAAAAGAAGAAATGTTTTTGGAATTCACAAGAAATCTTGTTGAAAGTGTGAAAACCGGAACTCCGATAAGCAAAAGCATAATTAACATGAAAAATAAACCATTTGGTGTTTTAAGTGAACATATTAAAAAATTAGCAAATCAAATTTCAATTGGGATACCATTAAGAGTAGCCCTTGAAATTTTTGCAGAAGATTTGAAGAATAAAACAATATCCAGAACAATAATACTGATAGGACAGGCAGAAAAAGCAGGAGGAGATATCGGGGGAATTCTGGAATCTGTTGCCAAAGCTGTTACAATGTCTGACAAACTTAAAAAAGAGAGAAAAGCTGTTATCTCGACGCTGACTGTTCAGGGATATATAATATTTTTTGTATTTATGGTGATAGTATTAGTTATGCAATTTTACATAATACCAATGATTACAGGGATTGCAAATCTCGGAAGCCTTGGGACAGGAGATATTAGCAGTGTCGGAACAGGAACAACTACAGCAATAGACGTGTCAAAAGCTTTTCTATATCTTCTAATAATTCAAGGATTTTTTAGCGGACTAACTATCGGAAAACTTGCTGAAGGAGAAATAAAAGCAGGAATAAAACATTCTTTTGCATTAATGGTATTAGCATTTCTAATATCTGCAGTTGCGAATATTCTTTTTGGGGCATAAAAATTATTAGCAAAAAAATATAAATATAAAAAATATTATCTTTATATGGGTAATAAAAGGGGTTCACACGTCGGAATGATTTTGTCATTTGTCATTTTTATAACATTCATTGTATTTTTGTATACTATTATAAGACCTGTAATAAATGTGGAAGGAGATAAAAGAGCAACTTTGGAATATCTTGAATATGAAATAATAAAAAATGTTTCAGCCAATTTTACAAGCACGAGTGTGCAGATAACCGGAACAAATCCTGTTGAGAATTGCATCACTATTCAAAATTTATTTTTATCCCCTCAATTAATTCCTCCGTATATAAAAATAAAAAATGAGGAAGGAATTTTACAAGAAGGTAAATCAAGTTTTTCCAATCTAAGAATAGAGAGGAATAATGCTGAAGATACTTTCTTTAAGATATATCATTCTCCGGAATTTCCTATTTTAGAGGAAGCAAATAATTGCACTATGATTAGTGAAGAAGAATATCAGCACAGTGTAATAAAAGTAGACAGATACATCTTTATAGAAAATGTGGAAAATTTAAAAGATTATTATGAAACCAATTATGAAGAACTCAGGGAAGAATTTAAAATTTCGCCGGGGGATGAATTTTGGTTTAGTTTCATAGAAAGTAACGGAACCGAGATAAAACCTGAACAGGAAATCGTGTCAACGAATATTTATGCGGATGAAATCCCTGTACAGTATATTGACGAAAATATAA